>JACDGB010000124.1 GCA_013815485.1 Rubrobacter sp. | reverse complement strand
CATTCTCGGCATGGACTTCTCGCCCGAGATGCTTCGGGCGGCGAAGAAACGCCCACTGCCCAACGTGGAGTATCGCGTCGGGGACGCGACGAAACTCGAAGGCGTCCCATCGGAAAGTTTCGACGCGGCCACCATCGCCTACGGGGCGAGGAACATCCCCGACCTCGACGCGCTCTTCTCGGAGATGGTCCGATGCGTCAGGCCGGGTGGACGGGTGGTGTGTTTGGAGATCTCACGCCCGACCGGCAGGCTCTCCGGCGTATTCTACGGGCTGTGGTTCGATAGGATCGTTCCAAAATTGGGGGCTGTGATCTCCGGTGACCGCCGCGCATACGCATATCTGCCCGAATCAGTGAAAGCGTTCGTGGCAGCGGCTGAATTAGCTGGCATAATGGAGAACAATGGATTACAAAGCGTTACATGGGAGAGATTTGCCGGCGGCATCATCACCCTCCACCGCGGAGAGCGTCCTTGACGCGCCGGAGGTGCCCGAGGCGGCGTTCGAGGTCGTGGAGCGGGTTGAAGATTTGCTCGCTGGGGTGGGTGAGCGAGCGCCGGATCATCTGGTAGAGCCCGCGACGGAGGCTCTGACTTCGGGGGGGAAGAGGCTGCGGCCCTTGCTCCTGATCCTGAGCGCCCGCATGAGTGAGCCCGAGGAAGACGCTCTCCTCGAAGCCGCTACCGCTATCGAGGTTTTGCACACGGCGACGCTTATCCACGACGACATAGTGGACCGGGCCGAGACCCGGCGCGGGTTGCCGACAACCGTGGCGAGCTACGGGCGGGAGATCGCGGTTGCGACCGGCGACTATCTGTTCGCCGAGACTTTCACCGCGCTCGCGCAGATCGGGGACTCGAGGCTGATCCGTGCCTTCTCGGAGGCATCCCACGGCCTCGCCGCCGGAGAATTGGAACAGTACCGGTCCAGCGGCGCGAACGTCGAGGTCGAGGCGTATCTGGATCACATCCGCATGAAGACAGCCGGACTTTTCAAGGCGGCGTGCGTCGCGGGTGGCACGCTCGGCGGTCTCTCATTGCGGCAGATAGATGCGCTGGCGACTTACGGACAGGCTTTGGGGATCGCCTTTCAGATGTCAGACGACATCATGGATCTGGTCGGCAAGCCCGGTTTGATGGGCAAGGGGATCGGGACGGATCTTGTGGAGGGCACGGTCACGCTCCCGATCATCTTCGCCCTGCGCGAGGGAGACGCCGCGACGATACGGCGCGCGCTCGCCGACCCGGACCCTTCGCCGGATGTGCTCGAAGCCGCCATCGAAGCCGTTCTCGCCACCGGCGCCGTCGCCAGGACCGAGGCGTGGGCAATGGGAGAGATAGACGCCGCATTCGAGGGGCTGGGTCTGTTGCCCGGTGGGCCGGAGCGCAAAGTCCTGGAAGCCGTGGCCGCCGAGGTGGTCGGCAGGAGTGCGTGAGGCGGTGACGCCGGAGTCGGTGACGCCGGAGCAGCCGGTGATCTACGCTTCCGGGCTCGTCTTGCCCGTCTCCGGCCCCGCCATTCGTGACGGGGCCGTACTGGTGAGGGACGGTAGAATCTCCTCCATCGGGACCATTTCGGATCTTGAGAGAGATAACCCGAATGCCGAAGTGCGGCGTTTTCCCCGTCAAACCATTGTCCCCGGCGCGGTGAACGTCCACGCTCACCTCGGTTTCAGGCGCGGTGATGGCCCGGAGGGTGGTCCGTTCTCGAAGTGGCTCGCCGCGCTGATCGAACGCCTCCCCGAGAAAGAAGCCTGGACGGCGGAGGCTGCCCGGAACTCCGCCCGCGAGGCCGTCGAGGCGGGGACGACGTTCATGGCCGAGTCTTCGCCATACGGAGAATGCCTGCCGCAACTCGCCGAATCTGGCATGGTCGGCACGGTCTACGCGGAGTTTTTCCCCCATGACATCGGGGACGGCACGCCGGAAGAGGCGGTGAACTTCATCTTCGAGGAGGCCCGCAAGCTGCGTGAAGGGTTGCCCGAGCGGGTGGACTGCGCGGTCAGCGTCCACTCCACGTACACGGTGGACCCGGAAAGCTCGCGGCTGGCGGCGCGCCGGTCACGGGAGATGGGGTGGAGGCTCGCGGTCCACATCTCGGAGAGCCCGGAGGAGGTTGAGTTCGTCCGAAACGGGACCGGCGGACTGACGGCCATCTTCGGGAGCAACGAGTGGGGCGGGACGGGACTGTCGCCGGTGCTGTATGCCGAAAACATCGAGTTGCTCTCTCCCGGCACGATAGCGGCGCATCTGGCGACGGAGGTATCGGAGGAGGATATCGGGGTTTTGGCGCGCACGGGCACCGCGGCGGCGCATTGTCCCCGCTCAAATGACTTTCTGGATTGTGGCGTCTCGCCGGTGCCGCGCATGATCGAGCGCGGCGTGCGTGTCGGCATCGGCACGGATGGACTATGGAGCAGCCCGAGCCTGAACGTCTTCGAGGAGGCACTCTTCGCGGTGGACCTTCACGGCTTCGACGGCGCGACGGGGCTGGAGCTTGCGACGATTGGGGGCGCGCGGGCGCTCGGGGTCGGGGATGAGACCGGGAGCCTCGAGGCTGGGAAGTGGGCTGACCTGGCGGTGGTGGATGTCGCTCCTTCGGGCAGTGAGCCGGAGCGGCAAATCCTCGAAGCCGCGGCTGATGGTGGCGTCGTGGCGACGGTCGCGGGCGGTCGTCTGATATACAATCGGGACGAGGGCTAGGTTCCGGAGGATATCCCCACCATGATGTTGGATCGCGAAAAGCTTACTTTCTGGACGAGGGTGTTCGCCATCGGGCTCTCGGCGGTGTTTATCGGTAGCACAATCTTTTTCGGAGTAGGTTCCAACTTCTTCTACAACCCTCTGGACCTGATCGGCGGCAGCTCCAATCAGCAGAGCGCGGGGCAGTCTTTCGATCCGCAAGACCAGATCGAGCAGGCCGAAAAGGAGCTCCAGGACAACCCCGAAGATCCCAACGCAGCCCAGGATCTCGCCAGCCTATATCTCCAAAACGGTCAGACCGACGATGCCATCCGCGTGCTGCAAAAAGGACGCGAGGCCGCCCCGAACGACGAGGATACGGTGCTTCTTCTCGGACAGGCGTACTCCCAGAAGGCGCAGGCAGCCGCCGAAGAGAAGGAACGGAACGAATTGCACGGCAAGGCTGGCGACGCATTCGCGGCGGCGGCGGAGACCGAGAAAGACAACGAGGATGCGTACCTGTTCGCGGGGCAGTCATACGAGCAGGCTGGCGAGACGGCGGAGGCGATCAAATATTACAATGGCTACCTCGACCTCGAGCCGCAGGGTCAGCAATCCGGGCAGGTCAAAGACCGCATTTCATCATTGCTACAGGGCGGGGAGACCACCGGGGCGTCGGGGTCGTGATCCGCGCATTGGCTGACCATCGTATAATGAACCGTGAGACAGGATAGCGTACCAGGAGGAAATATGGGTCTTGCTTTGATACCGGGGATAGGTTCATTGGGTGGAACCGAGCTTATCATCGCCCTTGTCATCATTTTGCTGCTCTTCGGCGCGAAGCGCATACCGGAATTGGCCCGCGGACTCGGCAGCGGCGTGCGCGAGTTCCGCCAGGGCACCCGCGAAGGCCAACTAGAGGACAAGAAGGAAGAAGAGAAGAACGAACAGGACAAGAAGGACGAGGAGGATCTCGCCTCCACCGAGGTAAAGAGCGACGACACTGTGGACGCCAGCGCGGACGCCAGCGCGCAGCCGGATGCCTCCGTTGAAACCGACAGTACCGAGCAGAAGCACCGCTAGAATCTGAATGGCTAGCCGTCTGAGACTGCCTTCGCGTTCGCGCGGCCCGCGCGAAGAGGCGCGGATGACTCTGATAGAGCACCTGGGAGAGTTCCGGTCCAGGATCATCAAGGTCGCCATCGCGTTCTTTGCCGTCGCCATCGTCTCCTGGTTCTTCATACCGCAGATCTTCGCCTTGTTGCTGGAGCCTTCGGGGCTCGAAGACCTGAACTTCACGTCCCCCGCCGAAGCCCTCGTAGCGGACGTGAAGCTGGCGTTGTTCACGGCATTCCTGCTCACCATCCCGATCTTGCTCTACCAGATATGGGCATTCGTGGCCCCGGCGGTCGGAGATCTGGGCAAGGCGTTTACTTATACTTTGATCACCCTCGCCTCCGCCCTGTTCCTGGCGGGCGTGGCGTTCGGCTACTTCGTGGTACTGCCGATAGGAATACAATTTCTTCTCTCATGGGGAGGCGACCGCTACAACGACCTAATAATCTCGAAAGACTACATGGCGTTCGTGACGCGCTTTTTGCTGGCGTTTGGCATCGTGTTCGAGTTCCCGGCGGCGACCTACGTGGGGGCGAAGCTAGAGCTTGTAGACGCCCCGATCTTGAAGAAGTACCGCAAGCACGCCATCGTTGCCAACACCGTCCTCGCCGCCGCCCTGACGCCGGGACAGGACCCATTCAGCATGGTCCTGATGGCGCTGCCCATGATCGTGATGTACGAGGTCAGCATCGTTATCGCCCGCTACGTGAACCCGGTATCCGAGGTTGCAATCCACGAGCGCGACCCGGAGAGCGGCGATTTCGAGGAAGTTGACGAGGACGCGCCGGGCCGCAACGGCTACGAGGACGAAGACCCGGACGGACGGTAGTCTCCCGCCTCCGAAAGACGTTCCCCGAGGCGGCGCATGGAGCGGCGGAGCAGGTCTTCGGCCACCCCCCGGAAAAATGACCGGTGCGAGATCCGGTTCAGCCACGCCGGTTTAACCTCATAGTCGGTCCAGAACGCCATCCGCACCGTATCCGGCCCCGCTTCCTCGACCTTCCAGCCTCCGCTTCCCACCGCGCCCTTCACGTATCGCCACTCGATGACGCGCGGCGCCTCAATGACGGTGATGATGCTGACGATTTCGTGGGTGAAGCCGACGGCGCTGAGAGCGAACTCCATCGAGACGCCTTCTTCGAGTTTAGTCGCGCCGTCCAACAGGCGCGTCCGGCTGAGGCCGAAGGACCACTCGGGGAAGCGGGGCACGTCGAGGAGCGCGGCGAAGGTCTCCTCCCGCGTGGTCCCCGAGACTAGCTGGCTCGCGCGAACGGGGCGGTTCATGTTCGATATTGTATTGGCCCGGATGCGTGGAAGCCGCGTTTCCCTGCGGAAGATAGAGAATTTGGCTGTCGTTTATGATAGAAACGGCTCTCATGGAAGCGGGTAGCTCCATTAACTTTGCGAGCACCTACCTCCGGCTGGCCCGTCCGAAGCAGTGGACCAAGAACGGGTTCGTGCTGGCCGGGTTGGTGTTCTCGGGAAGCGCCTTCGAGGTCTCCTCGGTGGTGGCGGCGATGCTTGCCTTCGTGGCCTTCTGTTTGTTGTCCGGGGCCGTGTACGCTATCAACGACGTGCTCGATGTGGAGGAGGATCGCAAGCATCCCCTCAAACGGTTCAGGCCCGTGGCGAGCGGTGAGATCTCCGCCCGCGCCGCCATCGTGTACTCGGTCTTGCTCGCGGCGGCGGGGCTTACGACGTGCTTCTCCGTCAACCTGGGGGTTGGGTTCGTGGGGCTGACGTATCTGGGTTTGCAGGCACTCTACTCGCCGATCCTCAAGCACATGGCGATCCTGGACGTAATGGGTATTTCGGCGGGGTTCGTGATCCGGGCCATCGCCGGCGTCATGGCCGTTGGAAGCCCCATCTCGCCCTGGCTGATAGTCTGCACCGGACTCCTGACACTCTTTCTCGGCTTCTCCAAGCGCCGCCACGAGTTGGCGACTCTGGGGGAAGGCGCATCCATCCACCGGAAGAACCTCAGTGACTACTCGGTGCCGATGTTGGATGAGATGATGAACATTATGATCTCGGCCACCATCATCGCCTACGCTCTGTATACGTTCACCGTCTACGAGCGGGACGCCGAGATGTTCATGATGGGGAGCATACCGTTCGTGGTCTACGGGGTGTTCCGGTACATGCTGCTGGTTCACCGCGACGGCGGCGGCAACCCCGATACCTTGCTCCTTCAGGACCGGCCTCTGCAGATCTCGCTCCTCCTCTGGCTGGCGGTGGTCGGGTCGGCCATCTACGTCTTCTAGCCCGTCGTGGAGCGCCTGAGA
>JACDGB010000123.1 GCA_013815485.1 Rubrobacter sp. | reverse complement strand
GGCGTACATGATGGCTATCCCGACGGTGAGACCGCCCAGGTTCAGCACCGAGAAGGCCGGCACTTTGGACTCTCTGGACCCTTGCAGGAGCATCTGCCCGACCTCGTAGATGACCAGCATGAGGGCTCCGACCGCGATCGCCAGAAAGACGCTCGCGAGCAGGTTGGAGTAGGCGAAGCCCGCGATCCAGGTGCCCAGGATGGCCGGACCACCGCCCAGGAGCGCCAGCCCCGCGAAGTGCCAGAGGCTCGGTCGAGCGTCGTCCTTGAGTACCGGAGCGGCGATCCCGACGCCCTCGGTTATGTTGTGCAGGGTGAAGCCGATGACCAGGAAGGTCCCCAGGGCAGCCTCACCGAGGGCGAAGGCGGCCCCGATGCCCAGTCCCTCACCGAGGTTGTGCAAACCTATCCCGCCGGCGATCCGGTAGGAGGTCGGCAGGCCCGTTTGCTCGCGACGGGAAAGGAGCGTAGATCCCACAAACCCGACCAGCAGCGTCAACGCGGCTAGCAGAAGCACCAGCGGAACCCCGGATAGGTAGCCTGGGAGTAGCGCGGCGATCTCCGTGGCCTCGAACAGCGTGTCGAGCACCAGGTAGGCCAAAAGCCCGATCGTGAGGGCCAGCACGAAGTTCATCCCCGCGGTGCCGACCCTGCGCAAAAACGGGTAGAACAAGAGCCCCAGGGAGACCGGGACCACCCCGACGTAGAAGCCGATCAGGGCGTAGCGGGCGAAGTTCTCGCCCGAGAACCCCGGCGTGAGTACGGCCAGGGGAACCTCCGCCTCGAAGGTGACGCCGGTCTCGGAGATCAGGCCCAAAGCGTACGCCGCCTCCGGCACCCACGGATACAGGATGGTGATCGCCGCCGTCTCGCGGGGACTTATGGTGTTGTCCGGCTCCGCCTCGAAGTCCCAGAGAGCCTCGTTGACGGTAACCTGCTCTATGGTCACCGGGTCCGGGCCGCCGTTGGTCACGCTCACGACTAACTCGCCTTCGTCGGGCAGCGTCACCCTGTTCACGGTCAAATCCTCCACGGGCGGTACGTCCTCCCGCCCGATCCCGGAGCCATTTACCACGATCAGGGCCAGAAGCACCCCCAGCCCCAAGAGTGGAAGGAGTCCCAGCATCACCCAGCCGGGTCCGCGCCCTTTCTTCGTGGTCTCTTCCGTGGTCTCGGCGGTTCTCTCCCGGTCCATCTGCTTATTACCCCTCTCTCGTCTGTCGCGCTCCACCTCTGCTACTCCACCACCTCGAAGAGGCCCGACCAGCCGAGCTCCGTGAACTCGCTTATGTGGGTGTGGAACATGAACAGGCCCGGGAACTTGTAACGGAACTCCATGATCCCGCGCTCCGCCTGAACGAAACCCTTCGTGTCGATGAACTCCGAAGGCTCCAGGCTCGTCCCCTGCGGGTAGTAGTCGAAGAAGTTGGCGTGGGTGTGGATGCTGTTTATGAAGTCGAACTCCAGGAGGTTGGAGATGTAGATCCTGATGAGCTCGTTCTTCTTTATCTTTATGGGGTGGCGTTGGTAGTGGAAGGCGACGGTGTTTACGGCGTAGAGCTCGTTCTCCTGGTCGAAGTTGGTGTCGAAGCCGTTCATCACCATCACCATCTCGTCGGCCTCAGGCCTGCCCTCCTTCGGGTCGATGATGAATGCCGCGTACATCCCCCTCGCGATGTGTTCTTTTAGGGGAAAGACGTGGCAGTGGAAGATGTGGGAGCCAAAAGGCTCGGCGTCGAACTCGTAGACGAACTCCTGCCCCGGCGCCACGATCTCGAACATGCCGTCCATGTTGGCCGGGTGGAATCCGTGGAAGTGCATGGTGTGCGGATGCGAACCGCGGTTCTTGAACACGATCCGTAGCCGATCCCCCTCCGTGGCCCGCAAGGTCGGTCCCGGCACCTGACCGTTGTAGGTCCACGCCGGGTACATGATGCCGGGCGCGACTTCTATCTCGGCATCTTGCGCCGTCACCTCGTACTCCCGGACGGTCCTGCCTCCTTCTTGGCGCTCCTCGCCGTAGTCGAAGGTTCGCAGGAACTCCGTGGGATCGAAGCGCGAGAGGTCCACGTCCCCCTTGCCCCCGAAGCCAAAGTGCATATCCTCCATAGCTTCGCTGGCTTTGGGGGAGCCGTGGTCCATCCCCCCCATGCCGGAGTCCTGGCCCTGATAATCTCGGCCCTGACCCTGCGCCGCATGCGCCCCCAACAGGGTGCCCGAAACTCCCAGGGCGCCCGTGACCCCGGCCGCCCTCAAGAAGTCCCCGCGCGAGAACTTCTGCGACAACTTTTCCTTCATCTGCCTCACCTCCGTAAGAAATCCCGATCCTTTTTTAGCTAGAACTAAAGTTTGCACCAGTGTCAGCTAAACGTCAAGCCTTTAGTTGTCTCAAAACAGGTTTGGGATCACACGACGATCACGGCTCGGGGTTTGATCTTCATGGCGAACCCGACAGCCGACTCGAGACCAACCTCCCGATAGCGTTGTTCCGAGGCAGCGCCATGTCCCTGTATCGCAAACTCCCGCTTGCGCTTCGCCCCGCGAGAGGCGACTTTCTGGACGCATCCGTGCCAGGTAGTCTCCGGGTCGAGTTCCGGAGGTTCCGGGAAGAGATAGCAGACCTCGCCCCTCTTCATCTTCTTGAAGCGGCGCCTCAGCACGGCTTCGTCTACGTGATCTCTGATCGAGACGATGGTCACCGAATCGGGGATGCTCACAGGGCCATCTCCTCCCCTTCGACCAGGAAGACCGTCCGCATCCCGATGTCCACCCCATGATCCGCTATCCGCTCCAGATAGTGGGCGACCAGAGCCGCCTGCGATACCTTTCCGGGCGAGACCGACGACCCACCACCATCCGCCGCAAGCTCCATCACCTCGGCGCAGAGACGGTCCACGACTTTATCTGCAGCCTTCAGGCTCCGGGCATGCCGGATGTCGCGGCTCTCGAAGATCTCGAGTCCTTGGCGAAAGACCCCGCAGGCCTCGCGGGACATCCTCGATATCGCGTCGTCGAGGTCATGGCGACGCGGCTCTTCGTCGGACGCCTCGAATACCCGGAAGACGTGTTCGCAAAGCGTCCCGGTTCGGACGGCGTGGTTGGCGACTGCGCACACCGAGTGCACGAAACGTAGATCGCAGGCTACCGGAGCCTGCCTCGCCTGAAGCAGCAGGCAATCGTCCTCGATCTCCTCCCCCCGCATCTTCAGCCGTGCGTCGTACCCGACCCCTCGCCCATCTGCCTCAGCCTCACGCCCCTCAAGAAATTCCACCATCTCCCCGAGATAATCGTCCACGTCCCAAACCAACTCCAGGACCCGGCGATTCATCACATCAAGCTCCCGCTCCAACCCAATCCTCAGCACAGCGACCCCACCCCTCGCTCCGCCTCGCAACCCCGACGCCCATACATCACGCATCACCCTTTCCACAGTCGGACTACACATCCCGGCTGACATTATACGCTTTACCTGATAATATTTTTAGCTGAAGCTAATAAACCGGTCAAGGGGGCAAGATGCGAAGGCGTGAGAACGGGGACGGTTTCCCGGAGTTGTTCGAGTTGATTGAGGCTTACGCGGACGAGGACGGGGAGCGGCAGGCGATGGCTTTGAAGGTCATTGGCGGAGCGTATCTTCCTTCGCAGGAGTCACGGGAGTTGAGAGACGTGAAGCGGGTGGTCGATGGGATTCTGGAGCGTCACGGGTACTTCGTTCCGCACGGCAAGACGGGAGGCTTGCACCCGCAGAGCGTGTACGCGGTGTTGAACGTTGCGAAGCACAGCGGGAAAGAGGAGGACAGGCGATGGGGTGCGAGCTGTCTGTTCAGGATAATGGAAGCGTTGGGTAAGAAGGCGCGGAGCGGGGAGAGCTACCCCAAGCATGCGGCGGACGCGGCATTACTTTCGGCGAGCCTGGCGCAGTTATCCAACGCGGCGCAGATGTCCCGGGCGCACATCAGATCCTTGAACTAAGGTCCCATGCATCGTCTCTGTGCTAAGATCCATCCGGCCATGATCAATCCCGCACCGGCACGGCCCCTCTCTTCTTCGATAGGCGATTACTTGAAGGCGATCTGGACAAGCAGCGAGACGGGCGCTGTGTCGACCAAGGAGATCTCGCAGACGCTTTCGGTAGCGCCGGCCTCCGTAACCAACATGCTGGTGCGGTTGCAGGAGATGGGGCTGGTCAGGTACGAACGCTACCGGGGGGCTGCGCTTACGGAGGAGGGGCGGGCGGAGGCGTTGCGCCTCATCCGGCGGCACCGTCTGATCGAGACCTTCCTGCTAGAGCATCTGGGGTACTCGTGGCAGCACGTACACGAGGAGGCCGAGAGGCTAGAGCACACCGTCTCCGACGAGTTCACCGAGCGGCTGGCGGAGTTCCTCGGGCATCCCGGCCACGACCCCCACGGCGCTCCCATTCCGGCCGTGGACGGCACTCTGGAACCGGACGACTCGTTTCCGCTGAGCGACGCCGGAGCCGGCCGACGGGTCCGCATCTACAAGGTCGGCGACGACGACTCGATGCTGGAGTACCTCGGAGAGCGCGGCCTCGTGCCGGGGCGGACGCTGACCGTGAAGGAGGTCCGGGAGCTGGACGGTGTGATCACCGTCGAGGACGAGGGGGGAGAAACCTACTCTTTCGGTTCTCCCGTGGCGCGGCGGGTCTTCGTGCGTCCCGTCCCATGACCCGGGAGTGGCGGCGCGGAGAATATCTCATAAGCACGGACAGGTCCGGGCTGGATCTCGATGTCGTCCACGATTTTCTGAAACGCTCGTACTGGGCGGCGGGCATCCCTGACGAGGTCGTGCGGCGCTCGGTGGAGGGTTCGCTCGCGTTCGGCGTGTACCGGGGAGAGGAGCAGATCGGCTTCGCGCGTGTGGTGACGGACCACGCGACCTTCGCCTACCTTGCCGACGTGTTCATCCTGGAGCCGCATCGCGGGCTGGGCCTGGGGAGATGGCTGACGGAAGTCATCCTCTCTCATCCCGAGTTGCAGGGGATACGGCGATGGATGCTCGCCACCCGCGACGCCCACGGACTCTACCGGGAGTACGGGTTCACGGAGCTGGAGCTACCCGGCATCTTCATGGAGAAGAAAGACGCTTCCTACGGAGTGTGACATGTTCGTGACAGGTCAATCCTCCGGCAACCCGCTTCAGTCGCCGCGGACCGTCACGATGTCGTTGCGGGCGGCCCAGAGGTCGAGGTCCTGCTTCTGTATGGCGGCGGCCATCATGCAGAGGGGCTTCCGCCTCTTCCTCCCGCCAACGAGTGAAGATCGATTCCCGGCGCCCGGAGGCTACGTACCAATCCCGTTCCGGCCCTCGACATGACGCATCCCGCTACGGACCCTGCTTCCTCCGCCGGAGGCTCTCCCAACTTCCATCCGCGAACCAGCCGCCGTCCACGGAGAGCGTGTGCCCGTTGACGAAGCCGCTTTGCTCCGGATCCGCGAGGAAAGCAACGGCAGCGGCCACGTCCTCCGGGGTGGCGAATCGGGCCATCGGGACGCGGCCCTCGATGTCCGAGTCCGTGTAGCCACCGCCGGCCTGATCCTCCTCGTCCATCTCGGTCTTCACCCAGCCGGGACAGACGGTGTTGGCGCGAACGCCGCGCCCGCCCCACTCGGCGGCGAGGGTGCGGGTGAGCCCGATGAGGCCGTGCTTGCTCGCGTTGTACGATGCCCGATCCGCGACCCCGAGCAACCCGGCCACCGAAGCGACGTTCACGATGCTCCCAGATCCCCGCTCCAGCATCGCCTTCCCAACCTCGCGGCATGTCAGGAACGGGCCGGTCAGGTTCACGGCGAGGGTCCGGTTCCAATCATCCAGCGTCGTCTCCTCCGCCGGGACTATGCTGCTGATGCCCGCGTTGTTCACCAGCGCGTCCACCCGCCCGAATGCGTCTATCACCTCCTCGACCATCCCGCAAACCGCCGCCTCATCCGATACATCGCCAGAGACGGACAGGGCTTCGGCGCCCATGAAGCGCAATTCTTCCAACGTCTCCTCCGGCGCTGCGAGGTCGTTGGCGGCGATGGAGAACCCTCGTTCGGCCAGCGTGAGGGCTACCCGGCGTCCGATGCCG
>JACDGB010000122.1 GCA_013815485.1 Rubrobacter sp. | reverse complement strand
ATCCGAGGAACAGGTGAGGCATGTGGCGAACCTCGCCCGGTTGGGCTTGACGGACGAGGAGGTCACGCGGATGGGCGGACAGCTCGACGCCATCCTGGACAGCATAGAGAAGATCCGGGAGCTAGATCTCGATGGCGTGCCACCCACGGCCAACCCGCTGGACATGACCAACGTCCTGCGCCCCGACGAACCGCGAGAGGAATTAACGTCGGAGCGCGCGCTCTCCACCGCGCCGGACCCCGTGGATGGCATGTTCGCCGTCCCGAGGATAGATTGATGCTCGACCTGACCGCCGCCGCTCTGGCCCAGAAGATACGGGAAGGCGAAGTCTCCTCCCATGAGGCCGCCGAAGCCGCCAACCACCGCGTCGAAGAAGTCGAAGATCGCATCCACGCCCTCCTCACCCCGACCCCCGAAATCGCGCTGGAACGAGCCGGCAGGGTGGACGAACGCCTGAGAAACGGTGGCATAAAACCGTGGGAGGGCGTGCCGCTCGTCGTCAAGGACGTGCTCTCGACGAAAGGCATCAGGACGACGTGCGGGTCGAAGATCCTGGACGACTTCACGCCGCTCTACGACGCCTCGGCGCTCGTGAACTTCGGCGAAGACCTGGTGCTGATCGGCAAGACGAACATGGACGAGTTTGCGATGGGCTCCTCCACGGAGAACTCCGCCTATGGCCCGACCCGCAATCCGTGGGACCTCGGGCGAGTGCCTGGCGGCTCCTCCGGCGGCTCGGCGGCCGCGGTGGCGGCGGGCGAGGGATGGTGGGCGCTCGGGACGGACACCGGAGGCTCGGTGCGCCAGCCCGCCGCGCTGTGCGGCATCGTGGGCCTGAAGCCGACCTATGGCCGGGTCTCCCGCTACGGTCTCATCGCCTTCGGTTCGTCCCTCGACTGCATCGGCCCGATGACCCGCGACGTGCGCGACTCGGCCCTCTTGCTCCAGGCCATAGCCGGTCACGACTCCCTCGACTCCACCAGCGCGAACGCCGAGGTCCCTGACTACCTGGCTGACCTCGAAGGTGGCGTCTCGGGCCTCAAGGTCGGCGTCGTCAAGGAGCTTATGGATGAGCGCATAGACGCAGGCGTGCGTGGCGTGGTCGAGAACGTAGTCGGAGGTCTCGAAGAGGCCGGGGCTGAGGTGGGGGAGGTGAGCCTGCCGCACGCATACTATGCGCTGGAGGCTTATTACATCATCGCTCCGGCGGAGATCTCCTCCAACCTGTCGCGCTTTGACGGGGTGCGCTTCGGGCTGCGCGAGACCGCGGACGGGGTACACGAGATGTATCGCCGTACCCGCGAGAGGGGCTTCGGGGACGAGGCCAAGCGCCGCATTATGCTCGGCACGTACGCGCTATCCAGCGGGTACTATGACGCTTATTATTCCCAGGCCCAGAAGGTGCGGACGCGCATGATCCGGGACTTCAGGGACGCTCTCTCTCGTTACGACGTGCTCATCTCGCCGACTGCGCCATCGGTGGCGTTCGAGATCGGGGCGAAGAGCGATGACCCGCTGGCTATGTATCTTCAGGACATCTGCGCCGTCCCCGCGAGCCTGGCCGGGATACCGGCCATCAGCGTCCCCGGAGGACTGAGCGAGGGTCTCCCCGTGGGCGTCCAGCTTATGAGCGATCACTTCACCGAGCCGATGCTCTTGCGCGCCGCCCGCGCCGCCGAAGAGGTGTCGGGCTTCGCTTTCTCCCAGAGACCCTGACCTGCGGGCCGCCAGATATCTGCCGTGAAGCTTCTCTGCGCGGTGGCGAGATTTCGAGTCGTACTTCGTTCTCGGCGTCTGGGCTATACTCATCTCATGGCCGATTCCGCCGCCGGGCATGGTTCCTTGAGCGTCAAAGACTATCTCGCGCTCGAAGAGTCGGCCAATGTCAGGCACGAGTACATCGCCGGAGAGATCTACGCGATGGTGGGTGTCAGCCGGCGGCACAGCAGGATCGCCGGAAACGTCTTCCGGCGGCTCGCCAACTCGGCAGTCGGCGGCCCGTGCCGCGTCCACCAGAGCGACGTGAAATTCAGGGTCAACGACGACGTCTTCTACTATCCGGACGTCATGGTCGCCTGCGGTACCGAGCCGGAGAACCCGTATTTCGAGGATGAGCCGTGTCTGGTAGTCGAGGTCGTATCCCCGAGCACCGAGGCCACCGACCGGCGCGAGAAGCTCGCGGCCTACAAACGAGTCTCCAGCCTCAAGGCATACTTGATCCTCGATCAAGAACGGATGCGGGTCGAGCGGCATTTCCGTGACGAAGAAGGGACGTGGCGCCGCGCCGATCTGGTAGATGAGAGACGATTTCCCGTCCCCTGTCCAGAAGGGACGTTATCCCTGGCCGAGATCTACGAGGGCCTGTAAGATAGAGGGGATCGAGGTTGCCAGGCACTCTTCCACCGTAAGCGGGCGTACTTCGGATCTGGCGTTCCTTTCCCGGTGCTAGAATATTTTCAGGCAGGCGAAGTGTGGAGGAAGACGTTTTGCAGACACGAGAAGAGCGTACCTATCAGGCGGTTATCGGGCTGGAGTTCCACGTCCATCTGGCTACCACGACCAAGATGTTTTGCGGTTGCCGGCTCGTGTACGGCGACGAACCGAATACTCACACCTGTCCGGTCTGCCTCGGGCATCCGGGGACGCTGCCCGTCATAAACGAGAAGGCCATCGAACTCGGCGTGATGGCCGGGCTGGCTCTCAACTGCGACGTGGCGGAGCGGGCCGTCTTCGCTCGTAAGAACTACTTCTATCCCGACCTGCCGAAGGGGTATCAGATCTCCCAGTTCGACGAACCCATCTGCAATGGTGGACACCTCGACGTGCCGGTGGGCGACGAAACGGTGCGCGTCGGAATAACGCGGCTGCACCTCGAAGAAGATGCGGCCAAGAACGTCCACGTCGGCGTCTCCGGGAGGATGCACGGCTCGGTCGGTTCGATGGTGGACTTCAACCGGGGCGGGACGCCGCTCATGGAGATCGTCACCGAGCCCGACATTCCCTCGCCGGAGGCCGCGCGGGCGGCGGCGAATCATCTCAAGGAGATCATGCGGGCCATCGGCGTCTCGGAGGCGGACATGGAGAAGGGCCAGCTTCGCTGCGACGCCAACGTCTCCATCCGCAACCCCGACGGCTCCTTCGGCACAAAGACCGAACTGAAGAACATGAATTCGTTTCGCTTCGTGGAGCGTGGTCTCGCCCGCGAACTGGAGCGTCAGCAGGGGATCCTGGATTCCGGCGGCACGGTCGCCCAGACAACGCTCCACTACGACCCCGAGACCGACGAGGTACACGAACTGCGGAGCAAGGAATTCGCCCATGACTACCGCTACTTTCCTGAGCCCGACCTGCTCCCGCTTGAACTCTCCGAAGCCTGGGTGCGCGAGATCGAGAGCCGCATGCCCGAGCTGCCGGACGCAATGCGCGCCCGCTTCGTCGAGGATTATGGCCTCTCCCCATACGACGCCGGCGTGTTGACGGCGGACAGGGACCTCGCTGTTTACTACGAGGCGGTCGCCGCCGAGGTGGACCCGAAGCAGGCGGCTAATTGGATCTCCGGCGACCTTCGCAGCCTCTTGAACGAGTCCGGCGAGGAGGTTTCCAACTCCAAAGCGAGTCCGGAACGGATGATCGAGTTGATCTGTCTCGTGCGGGACGGCGCTATCTCCCGCTCCGCCGCCAGGGATGTAATCGGCCGCGTCTTCGAGACCGGAGATTCTCCGACCGCCATCGTCGAGCGCGAGGGATTGGCCTCCGTCGGCGGCGACGAATTATCCGGCGTGATCGAGGAGGTCATCGCCGCCAACCCCGATGAGGTTGGACGGGTTAAAGTCGGGGACAAGAAAGTCATGGGCTTCCTCATCGGGCAGGTTATGAAGGCCACTCGCGGCAACGCCGACGGTGGCCGGGCGCGTGAGATACTGCTCCAAAAGCTCGACTCTTAGGGCGTGTCAGCCCCGCGCATTGGCATCCTGACCGACGGGCCATCCCACCTCCCCGATAGCGTCCGCGAAGCGGGCGGCGAGCCGGTACCGTTCTCTCCTCCCCCGGAACGTCCGGTGGGCGGCGTCGCGCTCGCGCGCGAGTGGGTGGCGGACGCGGCCCAGGTAGCCTGTGTTCACGGGAACTTCGACGCTTTGCTCGTAGCCGCCGAAACACCCGAGTGCCTGGCGGGGTTCGTGATCTCCGCGTTGCGCCTGAACCTGCCGGCGGTCGCCGTCCCGGACCCGTTCTCCCGCTTCTCCGCCGCGCTCTCGGGGCTCGGTCTTGCGCCTCTCGCGGCGAACCCGGCGGAGGTAGTCGTGGGGCTTGCCAAGAGTGACGGGCCGCATGCGCGGGGGTTGATCGGCGAGTTTTCTCTGGCGAACGCGCTGCGGGTCGGCGTCTCTGCTGGTGGTGGGATGGAGGGGATCATCCACCTCTCCGCCATAGCGCGGGAGGCCGAGTCTACGGGCTTTCCGAACATGATCCGGGTTCTCGCCCCCGAGACGACTATCCTGGCGGAGCCTGGCTCCGAATGGTTCACGGAACACGGGACTTCCGGGCTGATCGCGTATCTCGGAGATGCCATCCACGACGCTCCGACCGTCGAGGGGCAGTTGCTGGAAACCTTGCCGCCCGCGCCGCCGGACCCTCCGCCCATCAAATCTCGCCTCACGCTCGTTCGAGGGCGGGCGAGCGGAGCCGAAGCCCTGTGCCGGTCTTGCGGGGAGGCTGAGATCTCCGGGGAGGTGCGGTTCTTTCGCTCCGAGAAGCCGGCCGTCCGGGCGCTTGAGGAGGGGCGGGTGGCCCCCGGCTCTTTGCTGGTCGTCGGTGGCTCCGGACCTCGGGGCGGGCCTGGGCTTTTGCGCCTGAACCGGGTGGCGAACGTTCTCGAACAGGAGGGTTGGACGGAGGAATTTCCCGTCCTCACCGACGGGCTCGCGCCGGACGGCGCTGGTGGAACCTGGATCTCGCTCTTCACTCCCGAGACGACCGAAGGCGGTATCCTCAGCCGCCTGCGCGACGGGGACCCCCTTCGCATAGACCTCGAAGAAGGACGACTCCGCGCCGGAATTCCGGCGGAGGAGATCTCGAAGCGCACCGCCCGCAGAATCCCTGGTCGTGGTGGCGCTGGCTACGCCGTTCGCTATGCGCGCTCCGCCCTCCCAGCCCTGGAAGGCGCGGGGTTCGAGTAGTTTTTATTGAGACCATCCCGGTAGTGATCGAAGCCCGCCCGGACGAGTTCCGTCCAGGCTTCGGAGTTCGCGTCCCAGTAGCGCCCGACGCTTTCGTGGTCCATGCGGTCTTCCTCCGTAGAATTTCGGATTACGTGGTGTATCCTCTCCACGCTTTGGATTAGACTGCTAACAATGATCGGCGGCCATGCGACACTTGGACCTGAGGAAAATCGTCACGGTATCAGGCTATCCCTAAGCGGATTGTATGTGTACCCGATCAAATCTTGCGGCGGCATTTCGCTCCGAACGGCACAGGTTGACGAACGGGGCATCCGGCACGACCGCCGCTGGATGCTCGTGGACGAGGACGGCGTCTTTCTCTCTCAACGCGAGCTTCCGCGTCTGTCTCTGGTTGCTATTCGGATGGCGGACGATGGCCTTCTCGTGGACGCGCCGGGCATGGAGACTCTGACTGTGCCGTTCGAGATAGAGGGAGAGCATGTCTTTGCGCGGGTGTGGGACGAGCTGGTGGAGACGCTGAACGTGGGCAGCGAGGCCGGTCGCTGGTTTAGCAGGTTTCTCGGAGTTGCTTGCCGGCTAGTTTATCTGCCGGATCGATCCGTGCGCGCCGTGGACCCAGAGTACGCGGAGCCGGGCGAACAGGTGGGGCTCTCCGACGGGTTTCCTTTCCTCGTGACCTCCGAGGCGTCCCTCGCTGACCTGAACAGTCGGCTGGACGAGCCGCTTCCGATGAATCGCTTCAGGCCGAACCTTGTGGTACGGGGTTGCGAGGCCTTCGCCGAGGATGGGTGGCGGCGAGTCCGTGTCGGCGGCATCGTCTTCCGGGTCGTCAAGCCATGCGCGCGGTGCGTGATCACGACCGTGGATCAATCGAGCGCCGCCGTGGGCAAGGAGCCGCTGCTGACCCTTGCCCGCTACCGCAAG
>JACDGB010000121.1:1233-6111 GCA_013815485.1 Rubrobacter sp. | reverse complement strand
CCCACCACCCACCGGCCAGCCCACTCCGCCAACGAGAGGACGGCGGCCATCGCCGCCCACAGGACTGCGAGGAGGGTCAACTGTGGATAATAATTCAGGATCGCCCCGCTCCATTCGATGAGTCTTTCGATGCCGAGCCATGTGGGTATGGGATCAAACCCCCCCTGCCCGGAGTAGGGGAGAACTCTGTCGCTTCCCAACTTCAGGTCGTATCCCACCAGGAACAGCGCCCCGGCCGCCGCCGAAAACGCTGCTCCGAGCGGTCGCATGAGCGCGCCGAACAGGAGTGGCAGCCCGGCCCCAAGACCAACGGCGGCGAGCGGGACGCCGAGCACGGGTCCGAGCGGCAGTTTGCTCACGCCTCCGCTCGCGGCGCCGCCAGTGAGGACCCACAACCCCCCGATGGCCGGCACAAGCACCGCGAACCCGAGGCCCACGCCATTTTTGAGCAGTGCCACCGCGAGCGCGACCACGAGGCCGAGGGCGGCGATGCGGGGCAGCAGGTAGCCAAGCACCGCGACCCCCGCCGCTATCCCGATGGTCTCAGCCCCGTCACGTTGCAGGATCTGCGCGCCGAGCAGGTATCCGAGCCAGCCAGCCGCCGCGCCGTTGGCGGCGCGCAGCAGATGTCCCGAGAGCCTCCGCGAGACCTTGTCTGGGGTCTTGCCGTCCATGATGGTGTCAGCCGAACGGCCCCTCTTCCCGGTCAGGAGCTTCAGGGCGGCCCGCGCTCCTCGGGGGCGGTGGGCCGGGTTCGGGGAGGTGGCGCGATCCACGAACTCGCGCAGGCGCGGGGGCGGTTCGTCCGGCTGGTGGGCCAGGAGGGTGCGGGCGGTCGCCCCCACGGCGTAGATGTCCGACAGCTCGCTCGGGTCGTCGCCGTCCATGATCTCCGGGGCGATGTAGCCCGGCGTCCCAACCGCGAAGCCCACCTGCGTCAGGCGCGTGTCGCCGGGACGGTACGCCACCCCGAAGTCCGTCAGCTTCACCCGGCCCCGGCGATCCACTAAAGCGTTCTGCGGCTTTATGTCGCGGTGGATAATTCCCTGCCCGTGGGCGTAGGAGAGAGCTTCGAGAATCTGGGCCAGGGCGTCCACTACCTCATCCACGTCGTAGGCTTGTGCCGCTTCGTTTAGGGGTAGACCGTGGACGTACTCCGTTACCAGGTAGACTTCGTAGTCTCCGGGGATTACCTCGACGGTCTCTACGATGTTGCGGTGATGGAGGGCCTCGGCGATCTGACCTTCCCGCATGGCCCGCGAGCGTTCACCCTCGCTGTAGATGGGGATGATCTTGATCGCCACATCCCGTCCGCGTCCCAGGACGCCAGCCGGTGGACGGGCCCGCCAGACGGTGGCGAAGCCGCCGCGGCCCACCATCTCCGCCAACTCGTAGCGTTCCTGGCCCTCGATGTAGCGAGTCTCGGACATGTTGCGCGGTATTGTACTGTCTACGGCCCGCGCCTTGTCACGAAGTTAGCCTTGCTGGTCTGCTCCTGCTACAATCGTCGAGGTTTCGAGAGATCCCGGGGGGTCCCGAAGGGCGAGTGGCGGAATTGGTAGACGCGCTAGGTTCAGGGTCTAGTGGCCGAGAGGCCGTGGGGGTTCGAGTCCCCCCTCGCCCACACCGTTTGGCGGATCTTCACCGGACTGCTCACCCAGGGGGTTTTCATGGCTCGTAGAAGGAGACGGCCCGGCGATAGGACGGTCAGCCAGAAGTCCTCCGGAGCCTCCCGTTCCAGAGAACCGCGTTCCGGGAAGCGTCGCGAGCGGATGTTGCCGCCGTGGCTGACGATGCTCGGTTCGCTTCTGCTCCTCATCCTGGCTTTCGCGTTCATCTTCTTCGTCGCCCGTGGTTGCGTCGCGACGCAGGAGGCTACCCAGGTCCGCAAGTACGTCACCAACTCCGACAGCCTCCTCAGCGAGTCCTCAAACGCCGGCAACAATGACCTTCAGGGCGTACTGGCGAACGCGGGCGGCGACCCGGCGAATCTGGACGTGGACGCACTCGCCCAGGCGGCGAGCCAGACGGAGCGCAACTACCGGCAGGCACTTGAGTATGATGAGGTGCCCCCGGAGTTCGAGGACGCGCAACCGTATCTGGTGAGCGCGCTCGGCATCCGGGCTTCGGCGACCGGGGATCTGGCGGATGCGGCATCCAGCGAGACGGGCAACTTCGGGGAGGCGGTCTCGGTGGCGGTCGAGGACTACCGTCTGAGCGACAGCATCGTCAGGAACCACTATTTGCCGGAGTCCCAGGCCGCTCTTGAGAAGGCTGGTCAGCAGGGGGATCAGAGCTACCTCGACGAGCCCGAGCCGTTCATGGACTATGAGCAGTTGGGTTTCGATACGTCCGCGGCGTCCGCCGGAGTCCGAGATGACCCGAACGCCCGGCATGGCATCCAGATAAAAGGCGTCGAGGTGGCCGGGGAGCAACTTTCCCCAGGCGAGGATGTCGTGCTCACGGGGTCGGCGGAGCCGGTGTTCGCCGTGACGGTCGTCAACGGGGGCGAGGTGGTGGAGGCGGGGGTGCCCGTGGAGGTGGTGATGGACACCGCCGCCGAGCGTCAGGCCCATTCCGCGACCATCCCGCAGATGGAGCCGAACGGCGCAGTCAGCGTGGAAGTCTCCGGCTTCAGGCCAGGAGAGCTTGAAGAGAGCGCGGAGGTTAGCGTGAAGGCAGGCCCCGTCGAGTACGAGGAGAACCAAAGGAACAATGTCCTCGTTGGAACCGTGACCTTCGGGATATAAAGGACAGAAGGGATGATGGGATGGTAACCGCGATCGTGCTAGTCAGGACGGAGAGGGAGCGGGTTCAGGAGGCGGCCCAGGCGATGCTCGGCATAGAGGGCGTCACCGAAGCCTACTCCGTCACCGGCCCATACGACCTAATCGTCATGGTAAGAATTCCAGACTTCGAGAGCCTAGCCGAGATCGTGCCGGAGAAGATAGCCCAGGTTCCCGGCGTCGCCCGCACCGAGACAATGGTCGCCTTCCGCGCCTACTCGAACCATGACCTGGATCGCGTATGGTCGCTGGGGTTCGAGGAGTAACTGACGCGCACAAATGAGCATCTAGCAGGCATCGTCTCAGAAGGTAAATCCATCTAATGGTAGAGGCTCTAGTAGGCGGTCTTCTAGTAATTTCTGGCGCTGTTCTGGGACTTGTCGGTATATTACTGGATAGAGACGCGGCGATGGAAGAGAGAAGACCGAATTCGGTACCACGAAGACCGCTACCGTATTTACACAGACTTCTATAAAGCTACGGCTGATCTCTCGTCGAAGATATGGCTGGATGTTATAGAAGAAGGCCCCGACTTCGTTGAGGAAGACTATCAGCAACTGGTCCTCAAGTTAATGAACCTAAAGCCACATATAGAAATGGTCGCATCTGCACCGGTCAGAGATATGGCAAGGCAAATCACTTATCAAATTCAGCGAGCGGCAACATTTAGTACGACTTCGATAGATAAAGAGGCCAGCCTGGCTGGCAACATCGGCAAGCTTGGCAACGAGTTTGCTGAAGCGGCGCGGAAAGAGCTAGGTGTGACAGTGAGCATTTCGCAAAAACCTAATTAGTCAGGGTTATTCAGCCGAGACGGCACTTACTGTAAATTCAACACTTAAAGCGGGTTGCGGCGTGATTGAGCCGGGCGCATCATTGGCGCATGAAAGCCTATTCGGAAGACTTGCGCACCAAGATCGTCCAAGCCGTGGACAGGGGGATGCCAAAGAGCGAGGCCGCCAGAACCTTCGGGTTGAGCCGTTCCTCGGTCAAACGATACGCGGCGGCCCGCCGAGAGGGTAGGCCGCTCACCCCAAAGAAGCATCCTGGCTCCAAACCCAAGCTCGATGAGAGGGCCAGGAAACTGCTCGAAGCCGACGTGGAGCAGAGGCCCGCCATCACCCTCAAAGACAGGCGCCGTTTCCTTGAGGAGGTGGCGGGAGTTTTGGTCAGCGAGTCCACCCTTTCGAGGCTTCTTAGGAGGATGGGCTTCAGCCCAAAAGACGGAGCGTGGGCGCGAGCGAGCGAGACGAGTTCTTGAGGTTGGCCTGGCGCGCCCTGGTACCCGGGAGGCTGGACGGGAGGCGCTTCGTGTTCGTGGACGAGTGCTCCACGAACACCTCGCTCTCGCCGATCTACGGCTGGTCTCGTAGGGGTCGGCGAGTCCACTTCGAGGCGCCACGCAACTGGGGGCCGAACGTCACGCTGCTTTCGAGCATGAGCCTGGAGGGGATGGGACCTTCGATGGCGGTGGAGGGCTCTACCACCCGCGAGGTCTTCGAAGCCTACCTAGAGCGGATCCTCGCTCCCACACTGAGGCGGGGGCAGGTTGTGGCGATGGACAATCTCTCCGCCCACAACAAGGGCGGAAGAGTTAAGCGGATCGTAGAGTCGAGGGGCTGCGAGCTTCTGTGCCTACCGCCCTACTCGCCGGACCTCAACCCCATCGAGGAAGCCTTCTCGAAGGTGAAAGGGATCTTGAGGAAAGCGCAGGCCCGCAGCCGGGAGGCACTCGTGGAGGCGATGGGATCTGCGCTGCGTGCGGTCAGCAGCCGCGACGCCAGGGGCTACTTCGAGCATCGCGGCTACCATCTACTGGACCAACCGCTATGACATGGGCTCTAGTCAGCTTTGCTCCCCGGCCAACGCGGGGCGCATACCTTCTATGAGGAAGGCGACCACGTCGAGGAAGTCGCCGCTCTTCTCGTAGACTTTGCGCTGACGCTGGCTGCCGGTGCCGCCTTCGACTATCTCCAGGATGCCAGAAAGCTCGTTCTCGCAGCCGAGGTCCTGGGCGTGAGGACGCAACTCTTCGACGAGGTTGCGGGCCATGTCTTTGGCTGGGATGGTGAGTTTGTTCGTGGCATCATAG
>JACDGB010000121.1:0-1223 GCA_013815485.1 Rubrobacter sp. | reverse complement strand
ACCATCTACTGGACCAACCGCTATGACATGGGCTCTAGGCGGGGAGCTTGCCCTCGCGGACCTTCACGGGTAGGGAGTTTTTGATCTTGTCGAACTCCTTGACCTCCGCGTCGCCGATGAGCGTCGCCGCGATGCCGGTCTTGCCGGCCCTGGCGGTGCGTCCTATGCGGTGGACGTAGGTGTCCGTGTCCTCGGGCAAGTCGTAGTTGATGACGTGCGAGACGTTGAGGATATCGAGTCCACGGGCCGCCACGTTGGTAGCAACGAGAATTCTGGTCCGCCCGCCGTCGAACGCCGCAAGCGCCTTCGTGCGCTGTGACTGGCTCTTACCGCCGTGCAACAGCCCTACCTTGTAGCCTTGCCGTTCGAGTTGGCGGTGGAGCTTGGTCGCGCCGTGCTTGGTCCGGCGGAAGACGAGCGCGAGGGGGTTCTCCTCGCCGTCTATGATTGTCCGCAAGGCGCTTGTCTTGTCGCGCCCGTCAACGCGGTAGTAGACCTGCTCGACGGTATCCACGGTTGGGGCTTCGGATTCGACCGAGAGCCAGCGGGGCGAACGCATGTGGCGTTTGACGATGCTCCGGATCTCCTTCGGCATCGTGGCCGAGAAGAGGGCCGTCTGACGCCCATCCGGCGTGTGCGACAGGATGCGCCCGACGTCCGGCGCGAAGCCCATGTCGAGCATCCGATCCGCCTCGTCAAGCACCAGATACTTCACCGAACCGAGCTTCAACGTCCCGCGCTGAAGATGGTCGAGGATGCGCCCCGGCGTCCCGACAGCGACCCTGGTGGAGCGTCCGCGGAGCGCGTTGATCTGGGGCTTTATGGAAGTGCCGCCGCAGAGGACGACCGGATGGACCGGGTTATAGCGAGAGAGGCTCTTCAACTCGGTCGCGGCCTGCGACGCCAGCTCCCGCGTCGGCACGATCACCAACGCCTGGATGCCCCGTACCTTCGGGTCCATAGCTTCGATCAGCGGTATGGCGAAGGCCGCCGTCTTGCCACTCCCGGTCTGCGCGAGACCGACGACATCCTCACCATCAAGTAGCGCGGGAATCGTGAGAGCCTGGATCGGGGTCGGCACCTCCCAGTCCTGCTCACCGACAGCCTTGCGTACCCCGCCGGAGACGGGAAAATCCTCGAACGAGGCGTGGGTAGCCTCGGGTAGAGTCATAGTCATGTTCTGTGTTCCTTCCTCTATTCGCCTGTAGTCGCGCCACCATAAG
>JACDGB010000120.1 GCA_013815485.1 Rubrobacter sp. | reverse complement strand
TCGCCGAGGCGCTGGCGTTCTCGGTGAATGTGATCTTCGCCAAGATCGCCATCTTCGAGGTGGGTCCCCAACTCCTGTACGACACGGCCACGGACTTCGGATACGGCGACCCATACGATGACTTCCCCCTCCCCGTGACCGGCAGCGACCTCGGATATCCGGTCGAGCAGTGGGTGGATGGGAACACGGCCCAGATCTCCTTCGGCCAGGACCGGGTCTCCTCGAACGTCTTCGAGATGGGCCTCGTGGCCGCAGCGGTCGCTAACGACGGCGTGATGATGGAACCCCGGCTGGTGCGCGAGGTCCGCTCCCCCGATGGCATCATCATTGACCGTCCCGCCCCCAGCATCCGGCGGCGTTCGATAGACGCGGAGACCGCAAGCACCCTCAACCAGATGATGCAGGGCGTCATCACCACGGGCCAACTCACCGCCGCCGAGGTTCCCGGAGTCGCGGTCGCGGGCAAGACAGGGACCGCGGAGGACCCGCCGCGCGAGCCGCACTCGTGGTTCGTCTCCTTCGCCCCGGCTGACGATCCCGAGATCGCCGTCGCCGTCATGGTCGAGAATGGCGGAGAGATCTCGGCGAGCGGCGACGCGGATACCCCGGCCATCCCAATCGCGCAGGATTTAATGGAGACTTACCTGAAGCGCAACGGTAGTTAGCGTTATAATTCTTCCCTGTGGAGCAACTCGTAGACAACCGATACCGCGTCATGAGACCGCTGGGCAGTGGCGGCATGGCGGATGTGTTCCTGGCCCACGACGACGTACTCGACCGCGAAGTCGCCCTCAAGGTGATGAGCGGACGCTACGCCAGGGACGACGAGTTCGTGGAGCGGTTCCGGCGCGAGGCTCAGAGCGCGGCTGCCCTCTCTCACCCCAATATCGTCTCCATCTACGACCGGGGCGAGTCGGAGGAGGGCACGTACTACATTGCGATGGAGTACTTGCCCGGTGGGACGCTGAAGGATCGCATCATCGAGGGTGGGGCGTTGCCGGCCCGGACGGCGGCGGCGGTTGCGTTGCAGATCGCTTGCGCCTTGCAGGCGGCGCACCAGCGAGATGTGATCCACCGCGACATAAAGCCGCATAACATCCTCATCACCGGCTCGGGTGATATCAAGGTGACGGACTTCGGAATCGCCCGGGCGGCCACCTCTTCGACGATGACGAAGACGGGTTCGATCATGGGCACCGCTCACTACCTCTCGCCGGAGCAGGCAATGGGCGAGCCAGCCGGGCCGGCGAGCGACCTGTACTCTTTGGGCGTCGTCCTCTACGAGATGCTCACCGGCGAGCTGCCCTACGACGCTGACACCCCCGTCGGGATCGCAATGAAGCACGTCAACGGGCCGCTGCGCCCGCCGAAAGAGCTGGATCCCTCCATCCCCGGAGGCATAGACGCCATCTGCGTGCGGCTCCTCGCCAAGAACCCGGATGACCGCTACACCAGCGACGCCGACTTGATAGAAGACCTCGAAAGATCGAGCAACGGCGTGGACCCGAAGGAAGACACCACGGAGATGATGACCCGCGCGATATCCTCCGTGCCGCCGGGCGGAGGTCCGCGGAGGAATGGCAAGCGCCGGAGAAGGACGCCGGTGGCCTTGATCTTCTTGCTCCTCGCTATCGTGGGGCTGCTGGCGGGAGGCGCTTACGCCATGCTCCAGAATCTCCAGGAGGGACAGAATACTCCTCCGCCGCGGATCGAGGTCCCCAAACTCGCGGGCATGACGGTGGACGAGGCGCAAGACCAAGTGGGAGACGACTTCGAGATCGTCGAGAATGACCGCGTGGATGGCAAACAACCGGTGGACACCATCGTGAGCCAGAACCCGCCGCCGCAAGGCCAGGAGTTGGGGCAGGGATCTGAGATCTCCGTGGACGTGGTTGGAACGCAGGTAGCGGACGTCCCGAATGTCCGGAGCAGCCCGCGCGACGAGGCGGAGCGCGCGCTCACCGAAGCCGGGTTCACCGTGGGGGTGGACGAGGAGGAGTCTCGGGAGCAGGCGGGGATCGTCATCTCCCAGGACCCAGCGGCTGGCGGGAACGAGGAGGTTGACTCGGAGGTGAGGATCACGGTCAGCATGGGTTCCCCGACCGTCGAGATGCCGGACATCGTGGGCGAAACTCCGGAGCAGGCCGCAGCGACTCTGGCGGATAACAACCTGGTGCTTGGCGCATCGTCTGACACGCAATCGAGCGCCGAAGCGCCGGAGGGCTCCATCCTGTACCAGAACCCATTGGAAGGGACCGAGGTGGAGGAAGGCTCAGAGGTGGACGTGACCATTAGCTCGGGTCTGGGACAGGTAGTCGTCCCCGAGATATACGGCATGACCGTCGCGCAGGCGCGACAGACGCTCGAAGCAGCGGGCCTGGCCGTGGACCCGAATTACATCATGGTGGACCCTGGTCAGAGCGGAGAGGCTGCCGACACGGCCCTGGAGACCAACCCACTGGCCGGCGCGACCGTGGATGAGGGAACCTTCGTCAGCCTCATCGCCAGCACGGGCCCAGCCTCGCCCTCCCCCACTCCATCCGCATCTGCATCCTCATCGCCAGAGGCAAGCCCGGAGCCAGTGCCGGAGCCACCAGTGCCGGAGCCAGTGCCAGAGCCAGTGCCAGAGCCAGTGCCAGAAGGCAACGCCGCCGCCGAAGCACGGCAGCGGGCCCGCGAAGCACAGCAGGAAGCGCGCCAGGACGCCAGGGAAGAAGTCCAGGACCAGAGGGAAGAGCGGGGGGGCGGCAACAATGGTAGAGGCGGGAGGGGCAGGGGCGAGGACTAGGCTGCCGTAGTTCTCTTCGGGCTGCCGCAGCCAGGAACCAGGCTAGCCGATCTCTCTCGTTCTCTCCTTCGCGTAGTCTGTCAGGCTGGATATCGGGACATCTTCCGGCGGGTCCACCTTGATGAAGCTATGGCGACCGATAGCGTTGTCCTCGATCCAGGCTTCCTCCACCGGTTTCGACCTGTCGAGGTCATAGCCCGTCTCGTGGTAGGCGGTCCTCGACTCGTTCGGGGCTAGCTCCAGGACCAGGATCGGGTACCGTCCGGGTGAATAGGCACGAACCTTGACGATATCTCTCGATGCGTCTTTGACCATGCGCTGAGTCTACACGAACCTCGAAGGGATCGAAAACGACCATGATAAAATCTCACGTAATGAAGAAGCCACATCACATTCACATTCGCGGAGGGAGCAACTGTGTCAGATCCCAAACCCAAAGACGACGAAACTGAGGAACGTGAGGAACATGCCGGAGAACCCGATGACGTAGGGACAGCCGGAGAGCTTCTGGCGCACCGGCTGCCGCCGGAGAACATGCCAGAGGAGTTGGTCCAGCGCCGTCTTGGGCGTTTGGACACGCGCCGCGCCCTGGCCGACCTTTGCAAGAGCATACCGGGCCTCGACGAGGTCCTTCTACCGCGCGGCATCCAGGCGGACGCCCTGACCCGCAAGTCCGGCGGCAGCACGCAACTACTCCGGGGTCTCTCGCGCCGCATACTGCAAGACGCGGCGGCGTGGGGCGCTTTCCGTACCGCCATTAGCGAGCAGATACCGCCCGAGACCTTCGAGGCTCTGGACGACATATCCGTCGAGAACGTCGAGGAACTCACAGCGTCCCACACCATCGAGGGACTTCTCCTCGCGTCATTGAGCGAAGAGGACGAGACGGACCCGGCGCTCGTCGAGGCGCTCATCGAGATCTGGAACAGGGAGCATCAACAAGCCGAGAAGCAGGCTTCGGAGAACGCCCATATCAAGGAACTCGAAGAGTCGCTGGCGCAACTCAAGAAAGACAACGAGCGACTCTCGTTCACCTCCAGGACGGCCAACGAGCGGGCCTCCGCGCTGACCGAAGAGGTGAAGGTCCTTACCGGCGAACGCGGAGCTGCCTCGGATCGCGTGAAGCGGGCAGAGGAGCGTGCCTCCTCCGTGCTGGAAGCGCGACAACATTTGAACGCGAGGATCTCGGATCTGGAACGGCGCGACGCCCACATGGAAAAGGCTCTGGAGAGCGAACGCGAAGCTTACGCGAAAGCAGCGGGCCGCCTGGAAGAACTGCACGAGGAACTCGGGCGCGTGACGGGCGAACGCGACAAGGTCAGGGACGCGCTCAAGAGCGCCCGATTCACCGACGAAGGCTTCGGGGATCTCCTTGTCCGCGCCGTAAAGAACGAGGTGAGCGCGCTACCGAACTCTCTGGAATCCGCCGGACAGACCGCCCGTCTGCTGGAATTCATGGGCAAGGTTCTCCAGTCTCACGCCGATCTGCGGAAACCCCGATCCTCCTCGAACTCCGGCGCGAGGGAATCAAGGACCGGGGATGATGAAGATCCGGAGTCCTCTCCAGCTAACAGACCGGAAGGCCAGCTCGCCAAGTTGGACGCCGAGGATGCGAACACCGATGCGAACACCGATGCGGAAACTGGCGCGAATGCGGAAGCGAACAACGGGGCGGCCACGACCCGCATCCGGGCTTACGCGAGGGCTCGTCCGACGCTGTCCTTCCGGGCTCTTGGTGGGGCGGGGGAGGTAGGCGGCAGTAGCCATTTGCTGGACTTCAGCACGACGCGGGTGCTGGTAGACGCCGGGATCAAACCCGATGGCCGGGGTCCCGTGGCACCGGATTTCGGGAATCTAAAAGGTATTGACGCCGCCGTGATAACGCACGCGCACCTTGACCACTGCGGCGCTCTGCCGCTGCTGGTGAAGGAGCATCCGAATTTGCCGATTTACTGCACGCCGCCATCGGCCCGGCTCATAGTGGCCGCGCTCAACGACCACGCGGCGATGGGCGGTGGTCTGCCGGGCGGGGTTCCCATCCACGAGGTCAAGAAACGTCTCGTCCCCACGCCGTTCGGCAAGCCACTGAAGATCGGGGACACCCATGTGACGCTCACCGAGAGCGGGCACATCCTGGGGGCCGCGAGCGTGCTGCTCACGTCGGGGCCGACGACGGTCTTCCACACGGGCGACATCTGCATGGAGGATCACTTCTCCATCCCCTCGGCGCGGCTGCCAGAGGTGAGCGACATTGATCTCCTCATAATGGAGGCGACTTTAGCGGATCTGAAACCCCAGCCGTTCTCCGAGTCGATCCGCACGATGGTGAAGACGATCAACGAGGTC
Organism: Rubrobacter sp.; assembly: GCA_013815485.1. Classification (GTDB taxonomy): domain Bacteria; phylum Actinomycetota; class Rubrobacteria; order Rubrobacterales; family Rubrobacteraceae; genus JACDGB01. The sequence continues at coordinate 984 of JACDGB010000120.1, read as the reverse complement.
ACCCAGGAGCAGGAAGGGACGGTCCTCATCCCGACGTATGCGCTGGGACAGGCGCAGGAGATCATCCTCGGACTCAAGCACTATGGCCGAGAATACGGCCTGGATCGTGACGTGTTCATCTACGTGGACGGCTCAGTGGTGACGACTTCGGAGAAACTCTACGCCGAGCAACTCGGGTACATGAAGCCCTATTTGCAGCATTCGGACCCGAGGGAGCTGTTCTTCTCCGAGAACATCCGGGCGGTCGCCAACGACGACAAGGCCCGTGAGCGCATCCTGACCAACCCGTGCGCCATCATCGCCTCGCCGGTCACGATGCAGGGTGGGGCGAGCGCGTTCTACCGCAAACGCCTTGCGACCAACCCGAAGAACGCCGTGATCCTGCCCTCCAACGCCTTCTCTTCATACGGCGCCCACAAAGCAGAGGGCGAGGAGGAACAATGGCGGGTCGAGAAGGTCAGCTTCGCGGCGCACTGCACCCAGGACCAACTCCTCGGCATCACCGAGAAGCTAACGCCGCGTCAGATCATCCTGATCCACGGTTCGAGACGACGCATCAGCGACCTGGCCTACCGCCTCTCCCCGAACCACAAGATCCACACCCCCACCGTCGGCCAAACCGTGCGGACGGTCCTGTAAAGCCCGGAGAGGGCGAAACAGCTCGCTCAGGTGGTTCGCGAGAGCCGAGGCCATCACCGTTTGGTGATTCCTGAAAACTCGTTCGATGCGTTATGTGAGCCGTAATCTGCCCGGCGGTTCTTGTTACGTACGGTTTGCTGGCCTGCGGCACACGAGCCTATCTCGAGTTGCCGATGAAACGGGGTTCTCGGAACTTCGCACCAGGCTTCGTCGAGGGAGTATGATGCCTTCGTTACGTCGGCAACGAGAGCGGAGGACCTGCCGTGTCTGCGGAAGAGAACAAGGCCACCTACCTTCGCGTGGTCGAGGACCTCAACCGAGGGGACCTGGAAGCCTCCCTGGAGT
>JACDGB010000489.1 GCA_013815485.1 Rubrobacter sp. | reverse complement strand
TCCGAGACCACCTTGGGGTTGACGTTCTTGGACAAGAGCCACGTGGCGCACGTGTGCCTGAGATCGTAAAACCTTATCTGAGGGAGCCCCCCGTGCTTGAGAAGGGGCTTGAATCAGTGCGTGGTGAATTAGCGGCGGTCCATGGGTTCCCCCACTTCCGAGGCGAAGACTAGACCGTTCTCCCGCCATCCATCCACACGTCGCGGCATCAAGTAGCTGTCAGAAGCTCTTAAGTGTGAGATCCTGGATGCGGATTTCGGAGAAGGCTACTTCCGCGCACTCGGGTGCATAAGGGTAGAAGGGGGGCCGGGGCCCCGAAGGACCCCGGCCCTGCAACTCTTGCGGCCCAACCTCTTAGTGGGTGGCTTCGAGCTTGCGGTCTATCTGCGCGAGGAGGGTCTCCCGGTTCTTATTGCCCTGCTCGTAGTTGCGCGTTCGCCTAAGCTCCGCTTCCGAGAGGCCGTCCAGCTGCTCCGTGATCTCGTCCACGTTCATCTCGTCATAGCCTTCGATCGGCGGTCGCCCCGCGGCGATTTCCGCGCTGGTCCTCGTTGCGTCCGCCGTGATGTCTGCGGTAGCCCGCGTCGTGTCCGCCGCGATGCCCGCCACGTCGGAGACGGCTTGTGAACCGATGCGCGCACCCTCTTGGGCGCTTCCTGCGGCCCGTTGGGTGCCCTCTCGGTACCGGGAGAAAGCGGTGTCAAGGAAGCCCATGTAGGCGTTGACCGACTCTTGCGCGAACGCTTGGCCGGCCTCCCGTTGCCTCCTCGATTGGTCGGCAAGCCGCTCGGAGGCGGCGCGCCCGCTTTCGGTCTGCTCTTTAAGGTGGTCCATCACCCGCTCGGAGAAGTCCTGGGCAAGTTGCCCCTGACGCCCCCGGGCTTCGACGGCCTGCTCGTAGACGATCCTGTAGGACTCGGCGAGGGTGTCGGCGAACCTTGCCGCCGCCTCGTCCACGGCCTGTTCCCGTCTTCTGTCCACCACGTTCTGGTCTCCTTTCTTTGAAGTGTTCCCCTAGTAGCATCTTACCCAGGGCGTGAGACGGGTACACGCGACCGGTTGCGGACCGGAACTACGCGACCTTCGCGGGAATGACCCAAGCCGAAATTCCAAGAACAGGAAACGCGCGAAGTTTGCGAAAAGAAGGGCGAAGGAGATCCGGCGACTGCACTGGAACTGGAATTTGCGCAACAGTTCCCACAAGAAGCCTTGGGAAGCTTCCGCGGATGGAAAATACAATGCCTTGCCCGCCGCTCCAGCCATGCTGTTGGGCCTTTCAGAACCCTTGTCTTTAGACCTCTTCCCCGTAGTGGTCGCGGACGGCGTCGTCGAAGGCGCCGGAGAGGTCTTGCATCTCGGGGGCGGTCTCTACGGTGGCGGCGTCGTACGGGACCGTTGCCCGTTCGGCTTCGGCGTCCACGCTCACCTTTTCGGCTGGGATGGGGCGTCCGTTTACGACCACGTATTTCAGGACGTCGCTGATGGCGTCGTAGACGGTGTCTTCCACCCGCCCGACTCGGGCGCCGGAGGCGTCGAGGACCTCGTAGCCCTCCATCTGCGTGAACGGGTTGTTCGCGCGGTGGTCTTCGTTGTCCATGGCTCGCCCTTCGGTGGCGGGGGTTGGCGTATGTGCGTATGATACTTTGGCGTGGGAGACGGAACCGGTTATCGGAGAGACGCGCGGGGCCTGAAGGCTTTCTCGCTGTTGTTCGTGGTCCTCCTGGCGGCCTCGCTGCTACTGGTCCACGCCTCCTCCTACGATCCCCCGGTCTCCTTCGTCCTGCTCTACCTCGTCGCCTCGGTCGGAATAGTCGTGGCGGCCGTGGTGGTGCCGCTCCTGCCGGCAGAGCAGTTCACGGTCGGGTTCTGCGGCGGCGTCTACGCGTTCTACGCGGCCGTCGTCGCCATGATGGTCTTCTTTACGGGCGGCCCTTCGAGCGAGCTTTACGTGATGTTCTTTCCGCTACTTCTCGCCTGCGCGCTGCACGGGGCCTGGAAGGTCGTGCTCGCGACCCTCGCCGCCGCGCTGTTCTGTTACGGGCTTGCGGTGCTGCCGGGGCTTCTGGAGTCGGGGACCGGCGAGGAGGTCGCGGCCTCGGTCTTCTACCGGCTGGGCCTGCTGGGGCTGACGGGGCTGTCCCTGGCCTACGCCTCGCGGGGGGTCGCCGGGTCGGGGGAGTTGGACC
>JACDGB010000488.1 GCA_013815485.1 Rubrobacter sp. | reverse complement strand
TTCTAGGGGCGCGGGCGGCGTCCGGCGAGCTATGAGCCGTCAGCTATAAAAGGAGGCGGCCTATTATCCCGTCGAGGACTTCGTCGAGCCAGCCGATCAAAGCTAGGTCCGAGGTGATGGATCGGGGCGGGTTGGAGATGAGGGTGTCCCGCGCTATGAGCCGCCCGAAGTCCACTCTGACGGGACCGGTGCGCGTCGTCTGTCCGTCGCCGAGATAGAACGGGACTCTTGCTTGTTGCATTATCTGGATCACCTCCTGCGCCATTATCCCGTAGCCGATGGTGGTCGGATGGACCCCGTCCAGCGAGAACAATCCACCCTTCTCCCGTCCGTCCGGCCCGGAGACGAAGAAACGGGAGTCGGGCTGAGGAGAGAGGGCTTCGAGTTCTGGAGGAAGCTCGTACTTGCGCCACCAGTCGGGCCTTGCCTGAGGATCTTCGATGTAACGGCGTGCCGCGAGCCGGTCGAGCAATCCGGCCACGTCGAAGAGATACCAGTCTCGTGGGTCGTTTTCATCTTCGCGGGCTGCTCGGACGGCTTCGGTGATAGCGTGGTTGTACTGGTCTATGGCGCTATCTATGGCGCGGGCCTGTGGTCCGGTGATGTGAGGGTCGTTCATCGCGTCGAAGTCGGAGTCCGGGATCCAGGGCCGCGTGTAGTACGGGTAGTAGCGGGAACCATTGCGGATCTTCGATCCGACGCCCCGCGCAATGGGGGCGACGGTGACGTGAGGGACGGTGCCCAGGATCACATGCCGCGCCTTTATGTTCTTGATCTCCTCGACAACGAGGTCCAACTCCGCCTGAAAGTGCGTCGGCCTCCAAACGGTGAATTGCTGCTTCGTCTCCAGGTCGTCGTAGCCATCGTCGCTCCAGGCTACCTCCAGCGCGAGTATGCTCGGCAATGCGTTGTTCGCGCCAAGAAGGACGATGAGCGTCTCTATCCCATCCCCTTCGCCGGGCTTCTCGTGCGTGCCCTGTTCCCCGAGCCGCGCCGCGGCCTGGAACGGGGTCAGATAGTTCTCGTTCTCGTCCTGGGCCGATTTCAGGACACGCAAGCCCGCCCGTTCGCTGGCGTTCTCTACGATCTGCTTGAAGTAGGCGTCCGTGGGCTGCTCTATCCAACCCTTCAGCGTATCTGCCGTGGTCTCCAGGGCGTCCCGCAGGTCCCATCCGTAGACGCTGAGGTTGTGGTTGATGCCCGCTATCCGGGGCACGCTGGCGCCCGGCCCACGCTCCCAGTGATCCTCCACCCGGTCCATGAACTGACGCGCACGGAACAGGGCCAGAGGAAGTTCCCAGAACCTCGCCCGGTCGCCGAAGCCGTCTTCGAGTTCCCGGATCAAGAACTCCAGGTTGAGCGGCAACCCGCCGAAACCATAGTATGTCGGGTAGCGAAAGTGCTTCGCCCAGCCCATCTCGTGGGCGATAATCATGGGCCACGAGATGTCGGTGTTGAAGATGGCTCCGCTCTGGAAACCGTGCGTCAACGAGTCCCCTATCGTGACCAGCCGGTTGAGCGGCGTGCCTTCTCTGTTGACCGGAACCTCGATGCCCAGAGCCGGATCTTTGACGGGTTCGCGCGGGGCGTCGGTAACTTCGACATCATCGGGGGTATCGGGGTCCAGCATCCTCGTGTCGAGCTTCTCGGGCATCACCATTCCTCCTGAACCGGGTCGTTGACGAAGGGCTTGCTTCAGCCGAAGACGATCGGGATCCTGTCGAGGTGAAGCTCCTCGCCCGACCCGCTGGCGCTCAACTCGAAAGCCTCGACCACCCCGAGGCGCTGGTTGGGCCTGCGGACCCACTCCAGGTTCGCCTTGAACTCGCCGATGATCCCATTGCTCCCGCCCTGCGTGGATTCCTCGGCGATCACGGTCCCGTCATCGTCCCGTATCCGCAGCGAGATGACCGCCTCGAAGGCGGTGCCGTAGCCGGCTATGTGGTCAGGGACCCTGCCCACGTCACCCGCTGCCGGGTGGTTGATCTTGATAAAAGGCCGCCCCGAGTCTTCGTCTATGTCCCGCGCCATCTTCCCTCCTCATCTCCGAGAGAACCATTTGAGTCCTCCAGGTTCCCGTGACCCGGACACCATAGCGAACCACGATGAATCGGCGATGAATTACCCTACTGCTGCTCCTCTTCCCTGCAAGTTCCGCACCCTGAAAGCGAAGACCATCAGCGCTACCC
>JACDGB010000487.1 GCA_013815485.1 Rubrobacter sp. | reverse complement strand
CTGGAGAGACGCCCCCGTCTTCGCCGTGCCCGAAACCACGGACGCCGCGAACCCGGATGCCGCGAACGCGCCGATGAAGGCCGGAGTGGGTACCGGCGAGACGCCGGAGAAGGGGTAGGCGATTGGGCCTCCCCCGCGGGGAGCCGCGGCGGACTTTTTCCTACAAGGAGGCTTTCCGGGAACTCATCAAGCCCTTGACAAGATTGCTCTCCGCGATGCGGGTGCACCCCGACACGCTCACCCATCTGGGCTGGACCCTGGCGGTGGTCTCGGCAGTCCTCTTCGGCTTGGGAAGGGTGCGGACAGCGGGTGCCGTGATGCTCTTGGCGGGTCTCTTCGACGCCCTGGACGGGGCCGTCGCCCGTGAATCCAACCGCATGAGCGACTTCGGCGCCTTCCTCGACTCGACGATGGACCGTTTCTCTGAGTTGGCGATCTTCGTCGGCATACTGTTCTTCTATGCCTCAGCGGGGCGTCCTTACGAGACGCTGCTCGCCGGGGCCGCCATGACCTTCTCATTGCTGACTTCGTACACTCGGTCCCGCGCCGAGGGGCTTGGCATCCGCTGCGAGGTCGGACTTCTCGAACGCGCGGGGCGAGTCGTGATCCTCTCCCTCTTCGCGCTGGCCGGGTTCCTGACCGCCGGCATCGCGCTGGTCGCCGTCGGCGCTCTCGTGACCACCGTCCAGCGCATTCTCCACGTTGACCGCGCGACCCGGAAATAGCGTGCGTGAGCGCGACAGGCCCACCGCCGCCGGGGAGCATCGGGCCAAGACCACCGAGGAGGCCGCCCGCATAGCCCGTCGGCTGAAGAAAGCCGGCCACCCGGCTCCGCTAGGGGACCCGACATCGGGCGTGATGCTCGTCGTGGAACCACCGGTGGGTCCCCGCGTCGTGGACGCGCTGCGCCGCAGCCTGGATTCGGTTGGGCTCAACGAAGCCCACGTTTTCTGGTCTTCGACGGGCCTGCTCCTTGAGGCGTTGCTCGCCGCCGAACCCTCGGTCCTCGCGGCGATAGGCCCCGAAGCCGCGCGCGAGATAGACGATATGGGCTATCCGCTGGTCCGGCGTCCGTTCTCGGAATCCGCGGAGGGCGAATGGTTCTCCTGGACGGCGGGAGCCGCCGGACTCCGCCTGCCGCCTCTAGCCCCCGCCCTGGATGACGAAGCGGCCAAGAGACGCTTCTGGAGGGCCTTCCTCGCGCTCCGGGAACTCTCGCCCGCCGGTGGGATGGGCAGAACGTGAGGGGTGTGGGATCCCGCGCCCCACGAATTTGGACCGCCTCCGGCCTCGTGGCCCTCGCGCTCGTGACGCTCCTGCTTCCACTGTTGGGAGACGGAGGCTTCTCTATATGGCGGCAGATCGTAGCCTACATACTAGCCCTCGCGTGCGTGGGCGTCCTCTTCCACGGGCTCCTGTCGCGCTGGCAAGACTTCCCGGCGCGGACAATATTGGCCCTCGGGGCCGGGGCGGCGGCGTTGGGGTTCCCGGCCGCGCTCCTTGCCTCCCCAGAAGCCCTCGCCGAAGGCCCCGCGATGCTTTCCCTGTCCGCTTTGTTTCTCGCCAACGCGCTCAGGCTTCTCGCTGCCTGCGCGCTGGCCTTCGCTCTCGCCCGGCATGTCACATCAGGGGGCGTCGCGCTATTGATCGCCGGCGTCGCCACCGTCTCCGATCTGTTCTCCGTCTTCGCGGGCCCGACCCGAACTCTCATCCAGGAAGACTCCCCGGCCCTGGATTTCCTGCTCCTCGTCTTCCCGACCTTCGGACAGCCCGCTGGGTTCGCTCTCGGCGTCAGCGATTTCATCTTCATCGCCCTGTTCGCCGCCACGAGCCGATTCCTGAATCTCAACTACACCTTCACGATAACGGCCAGCCTCTGCGCCACCTTCCTCGCGATGATGTGCGGCCTGATCCTCTCACGTCCCCTGCCCGCCTTGCCGTTCATCTCCCTCTCCTTCGTCCTCGTCAACGCAAGCCCTCTCCTCGTCTCCCTCCGTAAACCTCGCTAGATGTCGCAATCCTTACGCCTCGATTACAAATATTAAATTTTATTAAAATTTAGTTTCGCCGCGGAAACAGAGATTCCGTTTATTTAAGCCTCTTTCTTGTAAGGAGGAAGGTTTACGAGAGGTTTAGGGCTATTGCGTCGAGAGCGAGTCATCTCTAGAGTTTTCCATTTAGGAGGGGGATTCTGCAAG
>JACDGB010000486.1 GCA_013815485.1 Rubrobacter sp. | reverse complement strand
ACAGGACGTGGGTTATTGCACCATGATCGGGGGCGACGCGGATGCCTTCGAGCACGTCGAACCAGCATTCCGGACGCTGGCTCCCGAGAACGGGTATGCGTTTCTCGGGGATGCTGGAGCCGGGCACTTTGCCAAGATGGTCCACAACGGTGTCGAGTACGGGATGCTCCAGGCGTATGCGGAGGGGTTCGAGATCCTGGAGAAGTCCCGCTACGATTACGACTTGCGCGCCCTCTCCAGTTTGTGGAATCAGGGGAGCGTGGTCCGTAGCTGGCTTTTGGAACTCGCCGAGCGAGCCTTTGAGCGGGACGCCAACCTGGATAGTATCAGGGGCTACGTCGAGGACTCGGGCGAGGGACGCTGGACGGTGATGGAGGCCATCGAAGAGGATGTGCCGGTCAACGCCATCGCGGGTTCGCTCTTCGCCCGGTTCGCCTCGCGGCAGGACGACTCATTTGCCATGAAAGTCATCGCGGCGCTCAGGGGTGAGTTCGGCGGGCATGCGATCCAGGAGTCGGCCACGGAGCACGAGAAGTAGGAGCTGGCTGTGGCCGAAATGCGAGCCGTCCGGCAAAACGTCCTCCGCGACGAGGAGCGTCTGCCGCCTGTCCCGGACCCTGGGGTCATGGTTATCTTCGGGGCCTCGGGCGACCTGACGGCGCGGAAGCTGGTCCCCGCGCTCTACGACCTGGCCGCGCAGCGCCGCCTGCCGATGGAGTTCGCCGTGGTTGGCATCTCGCGCACGGAGATGAGCCACGAAGATTTTCGCAAGAAGTTGCTCGACACCCTCGAAGAGCAGCGCGCGGACTCGGTGAGCGAGGACGTGTGGGCATCTTTCTCGAAGGGAATTTTCTATCTTCCCGGAGATTCCAAGAAGCCGGAGACTTACGAGGAATTGAAGGGGTTTTTGAAGAAGCTCGACGCGGAGCGCGGCACGTCGGGGAACCGTATTTTCTACCTTTCTTCGTCGCCTTCGCTGTTTCCGGCCATCGTGGAGCGGCTGGGGGAGGCTGGAATGAATCGGGAGGAGGATGGTGGTTATTCGCGGTTGGTGATCGAGAAGCCTTTTGGGCGGAACCTCGATAGCGCGGTGGATCTCAACGGCGACATCCGGCGTTACTTTGGGGAGAAGCAGATCTACCGGATAGATCACTACCTGGGAAAGGAGACCGTCCAGAACATAATGGCGCTGCGGTTCTCCAACGGCATCTTCGAGCCGGTGTGGAACCAGCATTACGTGGACCACGTCCAGATCACGGTCGCCGAAGACATCGGCGTCGGCACGCGAGGCGCGTTCTACGAGGAGGCCGGCGCCCTGCGCGACATCGTCCAGAACCACCTTATGCAAGTCCTGTGCCTGACGGCGATGGAACCCCCGGTCGCCTTCGACGCGGACTCGGTGCGCGAGGAGAAGGTGAAGGTCCTCAAAGCCGTCCGTCCCATCCCGGAGGACGATGTGGGTGAGGCTGCCGTGCGTGGCCAGTACGATGGCGGCTGGGTGTTCGGGGAAGGGGCGCGAGGCTACCGCGAGGAAGAGAATGTCGCCCCTGACTCCGAGACGGAGACGTACGTGGCGTTGAAGCTACTCGTTGACAACTGGCGTTGGGCTGGTGTTCCGTTCTACGTGCGGGCGGGCAAACGGATGCCGAAGAAGGCGACGGAGATCTCCATCCAGTTCCACAAGACGCCGCATACGCCGTTCTCCGGCCCCGACACCGAGGGCCTGGAACCAAACGTCCTCGTCATCCGCGTTCAGCCCGAAGAGGGCGTCTCCTTGAAGATCGGGGCCAAAGTCCCAGGCTCTGGTTTCGAGGTCCGCTCCGTGAACATGGACCTCCTGTACGGCTCGGCTTTTCTGGAGGAAGCTCCGGACGCCTATCAGCGGCTTCTCCTGGACCTGATGCTCGGCGACCCGACCCTCTTCATCCGGGCTGACGAGGCCGAAGGCGCGTGGCGCATCCTCCAGCCCGTAATGGAGGGCTGGTCGAAGAATGCTCACGCCGCCCGTTACGCGGCGGGGACGTGGGGGCCGGAGGAGGCCGACGATCTCCTCGGGCGCGATGGCCGGAAGTGGCGCAGACCGTGAGGGCAGCCGTCAGCTACCAGAAAAGGGCGTTGTTGGGCGAAGCTTCCCGCGCGAAAGGCGCGGGTGGGAAGTCCTGTCTCCCCGACTCCCCGGGGCGAAGCGACCCATGAGTG
>JACDGB010000119.1 GCA_013815485.1 Rubrobacter sp. | reverse complement strand
CTCGAGATCGCCGAGCGAGCCGTGATGGAGGATGCCCACGCAAGCGTCGAGAAGCTCGGGGGACTGAAAGACCTCGGAGTGCGCCTGACGATAGACGACTTTGGCAGCGGCTACTCCTCGCTCTCCCACCTCAAACGCTTCCCCGTGGACGCGATAAATGTGGACCGCTCGCTCATCGCTGGGCTGGGCCAGGACGTCGGCGATACGGCCATCGTGTCGGCCATCGTTACCCTGGCCCACGCCTTGACCCTCGACGTGGTCGCCCAGGGCGTGGAGACGAAGGCGGAAATCGAGGAACTGCGCTCCCTGGGGTGCGACTTCGCACAAGGCTACTATTTCTGGAAGCCTGTCCCCGCCCAAGAAGTGTCTTCGCTCCTGGCGTCCCAGGCGAACGGCAAACACGACGCACCCTGACGCGGACCAGGTTTCGGGTTTTACCGGATGTCAGGGGCTGACGGAAAGAGGTACGCCCCGTAGAATAGTCTCATGCTGGGACGTTACGCGGAACTCAAGGCGCAATTGCCGCCAGGGACGATACTTTTCTATCAGGTGGGGACGTTCTTCGAGACGTTCGAGGAGGACGCGCAGAGGATCTCGCAGGCTCTCTCCATCCGCCTGACGAGCCGCGAAGCCGCTGGCTACGCCGGAGGCCGCGTCCCCCTGGCCGGCGTCCCGAGCCACGCCTTGCAAGAACATCTTGCGACGCTGCTCCGCAAGGGGCATTCGGTGGCGGTCGCGGAGCAGCGCCCGCATCCGGCGAAGCCGAAGCAGTTCACTCGGGAGGTCACCCAGATACTCACGCCTGGAACCGTGATCGAGGACAACATCCTCTCCGCCGGACACGCCAACTACCTGGCCGCGTTCGTGATCCGTGACGGCACGGCTGGCGTCGCCGTCGTCGAAGCCTCGACCGGCGAGTTCACCGGCACGGAGGTGCCACAGGAGCAACTAGCCGCCGAACTGGAGCGGTGGCAGCCCCGTGAGCTGGTCGTCCCCGAACGCACCGCCGCCGAGGACCTGCCGAAGGTGCGGGCCTCCGTGAGCCCGGCCCCGCGCTGGACCTTCGAGCCGTCCGCCGGGGAACACGCCCTTAAACGTCACTTCAGTACCTCGAACTTGAAAGGCTTCGGGCTGGATGGACGGCCCGCGCTTGTTGGGGCGGCTGGCGCATTGTTGCAATATCTTGCGTCGCTGCGTGGTGGGAGTCCTCCGGAGCAAGTCGTGGCATTCAGGCCATACGATCCTGGATCCGGGATGTTGTTGGACGCGGCCACGCGGCGTAACCTGGGGCTGGACGATGTGATCTCGACGATGGACAAGACCCGCACCCCGATGGGCCAACGCGCGCTCCGGAGGTGGCTGGAGCGACCCCTGCTGGAAGTGGATCGCATCGAGCAACGCCTGGAGGCCGTGGACTCACTGGCGGGTGACTACATGCTGCGGGAGGAAGTCCGCGAGAGCCTCGGCCGCATCCCGGATATGGAGCGCATCGCCACGCGCATCGTGCGTCTCTCGGCCTCCCCGAACGATTTGCTCTCGCTCAAAGGCGCACTGGAAGCTCTTGGGCCACTAGGGGAGACGCTCGCGCCGGCTGTGGAGAAATCCTCTCTTCTGGAACGGGTGATCTCGGCGATGGAGGAGCCGCCGGGTGTGCGGGAACTAGTAACGGCGGCCATCTCGGAGGAGAGCGGCGAGGTCATCCGGGTGGGATATTCTTCCGAGCTGGACGAAGCTCGCGAGTTCAGGGACGGTGCCCACGACTGGCTGACCCGCTTCGAGTCCGAGGAACGCCTGAAGACCGGCCTCAAGACCCTCAAGGTCGGCTACCGGGATGGCGAAGGCTATTTCATCGAGGTGGCTGGCAAGGAGACGAGCAACGTCCCGGATCGGTACGAGCATCGCAAGGCGCTCAAGCACAACGCCCGCTACATCACCGTCGAGATCAAGGAGCACGAATCGAGGATGCTCGGGGCGCGGGACGAGGTCGAGCGGCTGGAACGCAAGATACTCGCGGAGATCCGGGCCGCAGTCAAAGACGCAGCCCCCGAGTTGCAGAAGATAGCGCGGGCCGTGGCGGTCGTGGACGTGATCTCCTCCTTCGCCGCCGCCGCGATGGAACTTCGCTACTGCCGCCCCGAGGTGAGGGCGGAGCGCGGCATCCGGGTGGTGGGAGGCCGGCATCCGGTGGTCGAGCACAATACGGAGACGCCGTTCGTGCCAAACGATGCGCGGGTGGATGGGGATTCGCGGCTCCAGATCATTACCGGACCCAATATGGCCGGCAAGTCCGTGTATCTGCGGCAGGTAGCCCTGATCTCACTACTGGCCCAGACCGGCTCATACGTCCCGGCGGATGAAGTCACGCTCGGGGTCGTTGACCGCATCTTCACCCGGGTCGGGGCGGAGGACCGGCTGGCGAGCGGGGAGTCTACGTTCATGGTCGAGATGACCGAGGCGGCGAGTATTCTGAACTCGGCGACGGAGCGGAGTCTCGTGATCCTAGACGAAGTTGGGCGGGGCACCTCGACCTACGACGGGATGAGCCTGGCCTGGGCGATGGCCGAATATCTGCACGACGATGTTCAATCCTTGACGCTCTTTGCAACGCATTACCACGAGTTGACGCGCCTCGAAGAGCTTCTGCCCGGCTGCAAGAACTACAAGGCGGCGGTCGAGGATGTGGGCGGAGAAATAGTATTTCTGCACCGCATCGAAGAGGGCGCGGAGTCCTCTTCTTACGGGGTGCATGTGGCGCGGCTTGCGGGGCTTCCGCGGCAGGTCACGGATCGTGCAGGGGAGATTCTCGCCCGCCTCGAAGCCGAGGGCGTCAAGGACTTCGCGGGGTAATGCTTCTCCGAAGAGCATTCTATTTCAAAGGCATGGTCAAAGACGCAGCCAAAATACCAATGGTAGAATAATGTCAAGGAGGCAAAGTGGCTAGACGTTCAAAGTCTGCAAACAGAAACAATGTAGATACAGGCAGCATTACCAAGATCTCTGTTCGTGGCTACAAGTCTATCGCGGAAGAATTCTCTATGGAGATTCGTCCTCTGACAATATTGTCGGGAGCGAACAGTTCAGGCAAGTCGAGTGCTTTGCAGCCTTTGCTGCTACTTAAACAGACGCTGGAAACTGATTATGATCCTGGCTCACTTCTTATCAACGGACCCAATGTCCAATTTACTTCTGCTGAGAGCCAATTGCTGTCCAAGTTGGGTAATGGTGAGCGTGCAGAAACCTTTTGTGTAGAACTCGAAATAGACGGCGATCAGTGTTTGGCGGAAGTATTCGGCAGTGGATCGAGCAAGGGTGTGGAGCTGGTCGAAATGACATATGAGGCTGGGAATGAGAAATACACGCTCCGACCGGAAATGTCTCCTGAAGAAGTGACTACACTGGTTCCAAGACGGCTCGAAGAATTCAGAGAGATCCTAATGGATACCCTAATCGACGATGAGGATGAAGAGCAAAATGGGAACGATGCTGAAGAAGGACAAGAATTCGAATGGGTGGTGCGGCAATCTAAGTGTTTCTTGAATTTCGGATTGCGATTTATAAGTAATGACGAGAAGCGTACCTTGCCCGAGACTTTACCTCTGCCTGGAGCTACGCCCGGACGCTCTTTTGAGGGATACATTAGAGATATAATTCACGTCCCTGGCCTTAGAGGCAACCCGTCAAGAACTTATAAAACTACGTCCGTAGGACCACAATTTCCCGGTACATTCAACAATTATGTTGCTAGTATTGTGAATTTTTGGGGTAGTAACGAGCCACATTTGCTTGACAAATTGGGCCAGTATCTTGAAACACTTGGTTTAACCTGGAAGGCTGAAGCCAACCAGCTAGATGATGTACAAGTCGAGTTGCGCGTCGGAAGACTGCCACATGAGGCAGACAATGGAGCGAGCGATATGGTAAGTATTGCCGACGTAGGATTCGGAGTTTCACAGACTTTGCCCGTTCTTGTTGCCTTGTTGGCTGCAAAGCCCGGACAGTTAGTGTATCTGGAGCAGCCCGAGATTCATCTACATCCTCGCGCGCAAGCAGCAATGGCCGAACTGCTTGCGGAAGCGAGTAAACGTGGTGTTCGAGTCGTAGTTGAAACACATAGCGACTTACTCTTGCTCAGTCTACAAACGCTTATAGCAGAAGGTGATCTAAATCCTGAGAAAGTTAAACTTCATTGGTTCAGTAGAACTCAGGATGGCAAGACTCGTGTTTCAAGCCATGACCTAGATAAGCAGGGCTCCTTTGGTAATTGGCCCGAAGATTTCTCTGCGATCAAGCTTGAAACAGAGAGTCGTTATCTAGATGCGGTTGAATCGAGTCAAAGCGCAAACTGAGGATGCCTGGGTTCTCTAAACGTTTGGTTATTGATGCTTGTGTGGCTCGCGCTTCTGGTGGAGAGGCTGCGATACATCCAACGTCTAAACAGTGCCGAGACTTTCTTAAGGTGGTACTCGAGATATCCCACCGTGTCGTCGTGACTCCAGATATTCGTACGGAATGGGATAAACACCAGTCTAAGTTCGCCAGGCTTTGGTTAGTAACCATGGGGCGAAAAGGCAAAATAGTGTATGCCAATATAGACGCGGATCGGGAATTGCGTTCCAAGATGGAAACTTACGCTGAAAACAGTGGTTTGAGTGTAAAAGAGATCTTAAAGGATTTGCATCTGTTGGAAGCTGCATTCGGAACTGATGAAGTTATAGTGTCCTACGAAAACTATATCAGGAAACATTACGCTAACGCCGCCAGAGGTGAAGTGCCCGAAATCGCACGCGTCTCTTGGGTAAGTCCGTGCAACGAAGCAGAAGAACCACTTACGTGGCTAAAGAGCGGAGCAAGGGCAGAAGAACACCGTCGGCTGGGTTCTTGATGGTTGGTAAGGAAATCCAGCCAGTCCCTGATCTTGTAAGGCTTCTTCTACAGAACATTAATTACATAAACTGCCAAGGGATGAATGGGTCTTGAGGCTATTCCCCCGGCTCATCGCCGAAGAGGCGGCGGAGTATGCGGGACTCGTTCGTGTCTTGCCGCCCGAGGTGGCGCATCGCATAGCTGCCGGAGAGGTGATCGAGCGTCCCGCTTCGGCGGTGAAGGAGTTGGTGGAGAACTCGCTGGATGCCGGGGCGAGCCGGGTGGAGGTGGAGATCGAAGGCGGCGGCGTCTCGCTCATCCGGGTCCGCGACGACGGCTCCGGGATGTCGCCGGACGATGCTGGGAGGGCGGTGCGCCGCCACGCGACTAGCAAGATCGAGACCGCCGACGACCTCGCCCGCGTCGTCTCTTTGGGCTTCCGGGGCGAGGCGCTGCACGCTATCGGTGCCGTCTCGTCCCTGACTCTCACGACCGGGAGGCCCGGCGCGACGACCGGTATCCGTGTACGGGTCTTCGCCGGGGAGTTGGTCGAGACCATGCCAGCCGCGCATCCGCCGGGGACGACGGTCGAGGCGCGGGACCTATTCCTGAACCTGCCGGTGCGGCGGGGCTTTCTCGGGACGGAGCGAGCTGAGTCGAACGCGGTGGCGATGGTGATGCAATCTCTCGCCATGAGCCGCCCGGAGGTGGGGTTCTCGTTGCGCTCGAATGGGCGCGGCGTGCTGGCTTTGTCGGCGGCAGCGGATCTGCGCGAGAGGATTTCGCAGGTTCACGGCCTCCCGCTGGCGCGCAGCCTCATCGCTCTGGATGATCCCATCTTGTGGGGTTTCGTGAGCCCGCTAGCAGTGAGCTTTCCGACCCGGCGCTATCTGCACGTCGCGGTGAATGGCCGGGTCGTGGAGGGGGATTCTTTCGCCCCGGCGGTGGCGAAAGCGTATGCGGATCTTCTCCCGAAAGGACGGCATCCGGCGGCGTTTTTGCGGCTGGAGTTGGGACCGGGCGAGGTGGACGTGAACGTGCATCCGGCCAAGAGCGCGGTGCGTTTGCGGGGTGGGCGTTCCGCCTATCCGCTTGTCGTTGGGACCATCCGGGCGGCCCTGGCTCCGGATAGGGACGGCACGGGAGCCTTGACCGAGGAGATGGATCCCGCGGACCTCTCGCCCATCGGCCAGTTCGCCGGACGGTGCATCATCGCCCAGGAGAAGGAAGACCTCATAATCCTCGACCAACACGGGGTACACGAGCGCATCATCTACGAAAGGCTCCTGAAAGACCCG
>JACDGB010000485.1 GCA_013815485.1 Rubrobacter sp. | reverse complement strand
TCGCGGCACGAGGCTCGCGGCGACCGCGTCCGCAACGCGACCGTCACGACCATCGCCCCGACGGGGACGATATCCATGATCGCCGGTTGTTCCGGCGGCATCGAGCCTCTCTTCGCGGTGGCTTTCATGCGCCGTCAGGCGGATATGGAGATGCCGGACGTGAACCCCGAGTTCGTGCGGCTGGCGAAGGAGCGGGGCTTCTACTCCGAGGAGCTGATGAAGAAGGTCGCCGAGCATGGCAGCGTGCGCGACATCCCCGAGGTGCCGGAGGATGTGAGATCCGTGTGGGTCACCTCTCACGACATCACGAGCGAGTGGCACGTCAGGATGCAGGCGGCATTCCAGAAGTACACTTCGATGGGGATCTCCAAGACCATCAACCTCCCGAACGAGGCAACCCCGCAGGACGTGGAAGACGCCTACCGCTTCGCCTATTCACTCGGATGCAAGGCGATGGCCGTCTACCGCGACGGCTCGCGCGACGCTCAAGTCCTCTCCACCGGCAAGACGAGCAAGCAGTCGCTCGGCGAGAACCCGACGATGACGCCCGCATCGCCGGAAGCCCCGACGGCTCCGCCCGTCACCCCGCCCGAGGGGCCGTCGCGGCACGTCTCGCTCGCCGAGGCCCGCAACGGCAGGCCGCGCACCCTCACCGGCGTGACCAAGAAGCTCCAGACGGGGCACGGTCCGCTCTACGTCACCATGAACGACGATGAGTTTGGCCCGCGGGAGTGCTTCATCGTGCTCGGCAAGCCCGGCGGCACGGCGGCGGCCTTCACCGACGCGCTGGGGCGCATGATCTCCCTCGCCGAAACCCACGGGGCTGCCCCGGAGGAGATCGTCAAGCAACTCCGCGGCATCCAGGACGGCCACCCGGCCGGCTTCGGTCCCAACGCCGTCCTCTCCGCCCCCGACGGCGTGGCGAAGGCGATGGCCGAGCACTACCTCGTCGAAAGCAGCGTGGACGAGACCCGCGAGCTGCCCGTCATCGGTGCCTGCCCCGACTGCGGCAGCGGCCTCACCCGCCAGGAAGGCTGCGTCACCTGCCATTCCTGTGGCTACTCCAAGTGCAGCTAACCTCGAAGTAGAAGGTTTGATCTGGGCGGGCCTCATGGCTCGCCCTTTTCGTGTCACTGCTCGTTGATTCGGGGCAACACCTGGAAAACTACAGTTTTATCCGACAAATGGGCAGTTCGACGGTGCCCATTTTGGGTGCTCTCACTACCATGAATCGCAGGTTGAATGTGTCGGAGAGTGAATGAGGAATGTGGGCCGGGTACGCAGTGGGTGGAGTTGGCCGCCGAAGGCTGACGGCCAGCCGCGCTTGGGTTAGACTCTTTCGCGGAGAGGTGGCAGAGCGGACTAATGCGGCGGTCTCGAAAACCGTAGCGTCGGTAATCCCGGCGCCGGGGGTTCGAATCCCCCCCTCTCCGCCCTTCCAGCCGGTCAGCCGGTCAGCCAGGGAGGGGATACGGCGTGCGGCTTCGTAGTGTTCGGCCAACCCGTCCGGCAGAAGTCTTTCACGCAAGAAATGGTCGGCTAAGAGTCGAAGCACTGACCGGCTAGTATGATGCCGGGCATGGTCCGTTTAGTGGCGCGAGGTAGCTTTGTATAAGGGTGGCGTCCGGGGATGGGGCGCCTGGGACGTGGTGTTCGTCGCGGTCTCGGTGGGAGTTTTGATCCTTTCTCTCTGGCTGCACTTGCGCTTTGGGGATGGGACTTTGGAGAGGATCTCCTCCGACTCCATGGACGTTCACGCGGACTTCGATACGTTCTGGCGTTCGGCGGAGGCGGTGTGGACCGGGGAGAGCGTCTACTATACCGGGGCTCGGCTCGTCAACCTGAACCCGCCTTTCTGGGCCATTTTGCTCTCGCCGCTGGCGCTTCTGGAGCCGCTTGAAGCCTACCGGGTTTTCGTGTTGCTCACGCTTGTGATGGTCGTGGGATACCTGGCTTGGACGGCGGGCGAGGTGAGGTTGCGCGGGGGATGGGCCGTGGTCGCCACGGGGATGTTGCTTTTATCGTCGCCGCTTATGGCGACGGTCGCGCTCGGGCAGATGTATCCGGTGTTGGCGCTGGGGCTCGTGGCGGCGTGGTGGGCGGATCGGCGGGGCATGGGTATTGCGTCCGGGGTGGCTCTGGGGCTGGTGTTGGCGATCAAACCCACGCTCGCGCCGATGATTTTGTGGCCGATCATGCGC
>JACDGB010000484.1 GCA_013815485.1 Rubrobacter sp. | reverse complement strand
TTCAGCGGGGAAGTATATCCCAGTGCGCCCACGATGGAGGAACCTGGATCATGCCGGCCAGCCACCGCGCCGGATTATCTCCGAGGCTACCTCGGCCACCGAACGCTCGGAAGTCTCGACGATCAGGGCATCGTTCGCGGGCTCTTGATCCATCTCGCGCAACTGATAAAACGACCTCCGGATTTGGGCTTCGCCTCCCGAACCAACCTCTCTCCGCCACACCCTCTCCAACAAATCCTCTTCCGTGGCGCGCAACTGGATCACCGTGACATCGGCGTCCGGGACCGCAGTCTCGATGTAAGGTAGCTCCCGGTCGAGGCAAAGCATGACGCCCACGATCACGAGGCGGTCAGCTCCAGCGGCTCGAAAGTTGGACCACACCGCCGCCAGGTTCCGGGCGGTGAGCTTCGTCTTGCGCGGGTCGTCGGATGGTGGAGGGAACAGCCGGTCGAGTTCGTCCGTGTCGATCAAAGCGTGCCCGGTACCGGAGGCTTCGAGTCGGCGCAAGACCTCGAACGCGACCGTCGTCTTGCCGACGCCGCCGGGGCCGGTTATCGCCAGTACCGGAGCGGCCATGACCCGTCAGTTTCCTTCGGCCCGGCGGCGGATCTCCTCCAGCTTCAAACGGGTCTCCGCAGACAGATGGTCGGCGATTCGGGAGCGGCGCGGAACCCCCGGACGATGCGTCACAGCCGGTAGCTCATCCAGAAGGTCCGCGAACTCGCGGGGGGTAGCCCGGACCCCACCGCGCGCCAATACGGTGCGCTGAAGGGCGAAGTCCGCCGTATACACCGTGAATGGTCCATCTAGTCTGCCGACGAGACGTTCTATGAAGTCGTCGGCGGATTGTCCGGCGCCGCTGTAGACGACGCGAACCGCGCCACCGGCGAGCGGTTCCGTCCGCTCACGATCCGGGCTCCGGTGGGCGTCGAAGACGACGTGGACCTCGCGCCCCGTCCAGCCGGCGGCCTTGAGCGCGTCGTTGATCAGGAACTCTCGCGCGGCGTCGAAGGTCTCGGCGTCGCGGTAGCGTTCGAGAGCCCCGATCACATTGTAAGCATCAAGTACCAGATGCGAGGCCATCTCACCGTCCCCGCTGCCGCCGCGCCTCGTACAGCAGCACCGCCGCCGCCACCGACACGTTCAACGAGCCAACCGCCCCAAGCATCGGCACCGAGACCGCGCCGTCACAACCCTCGCGCACCAGCCGCCGAATGCCTTTTCCCTCGCTCCCGAACACCAGCGCGACAGGCCCCGCGAAGTCGAGGTCCGTGCGCGATGTTCCCCCGGCCTCGGCAGCGTATACCCAGACGCCGACTTTCTTCATCCGGTCAACCGTCCTTCGGATGTTCGTCTCTCGCGCCACGAGCATGTGCTCGCTAGCACCCGCGCTCGCCTTGACCGCGACCGGCGTGATACCAGCGGCCCGGTCCTTCGGGATCACCACTCCACTAGCCCCAGCCCCGTCGGCGGCCCGCAGAACAGCGCCCAGGTTGCGCGGGTCCGTGACGCCGTCGAGCACGATGACGAGCGGGTCGAGGAGAGCCAGCACGTCGTCGAGAGCCACGTATGGATACACTCCCACCCGCGCCACGACCCCCTGATGTACCCCGCCACGCGCCAACTCCTCGACCTGCGAGCGAGGGACTTCCCTGACCGTCGCGCCACGTTCCGAGGATGCCCGGCGGATCTCCTTGTTGTCCACCGAATCCAGTACCTCGAAGATTTCGCGCCGTCCGGCACGCAGCGCCTCGATCACCGGCCTGACGCCGTAAATGACCTCCGGCATTGGGCTAGACGCGGCTCAGGATGGGACCTTGGGGCGTATCCTCGACCGACCAGCCTTCCGCACGAAGCTCGTCTCGCAACCGATCTGCGGTGGCCCAGTCTTTTTTCTGCCGAGCCTCCTCTCGGAAACGAACTCTTTGCCCAACCTCTTTTGGCACCTTGAGCGTCTCTAGCCTTGTGGAAGTTCCCACAGCAGCGGCAACTGGGACCTCGCGTCTAACACGCACACCTTCCGTATGTTCGATGTGTTCCTCCGGGAGTTCGAACCCGAAGATGGATAGGATTTCCTCCAGCGCGTCTCCGAGAGAAGCGAACTCCCTGGCTGCTTCGGGACGCGCGGAGACCTCGCGCCCTGCGCGTCTGGCAGCCTCGAAGACGGCGGCGATGGCCCCGGACGTGTCGAAGTCATCGTCCATCGC
>JACDGB010000483.1 GCA_013815485.1 Rubrobacter sp. | reverse complement strand
TTTTTGGAGTTACGCTTGGGCGGGTGGATGAGATCTGCACCGTAGCTCTCGAGCCAGCGCCGGCGGTTTTCGACGCCCTCAAAGCCCTTGTCGGCCACGTAGGTTCCCGAGAAGGCCGGGCCCACGCCTATGAGCCTGGAGTTCGGATTTGCCCTGAGCTCGAAGAAGGTCTCCGCCAGGGGCTGGTCGGCGGTGGAGGCAGCCCCGAAGCAGAATCCCGTGATCACGCCGGAAGGCTCTACGGCGGTCAAAAGGGAGAACCCCTCGTACCAGCCCAGGCCGTTGGACCAGCCGATGTCGGCTCGCCCGGCGAGCCAGCCGTGTCCGCGGCGCTTCACGTCTCGAACGGGCATCGCCGAGGCATCCAGAGCTTGGTAGGGAGGCTGCGAGCCTTCCATGCTCTGCGCCAGATGCAAGGCCATCCTCTCGATGTCGTCGGTATAGAAGCGCACGAGGCGGTTGAACTGGGAGCGATCGGGGAGGGTGGGGAACGCATCTCGGAGGCGATCAGTGGCGTAACGGTAGAAGTCCCTCTCGCTGGAGAATCTCGACCAGCGGGCGAAGATAGCCAGGGTGATGACCTCGCTCGCACAGAGAGAGGCCTCCGGTCCTGGCCTCCCTTCTTCTCGCAGGCGAGACTGGCAGAAGTCATCGACCGTAACGTAGAGTGTGGTGAGGAAGGTGTCCACGTCGAGCATGAGGAGTCGGTTCCTTTCCCTTCGGGATCGGGCAGCAAGCCGACTTTAGAGCGTTGGCACCTTCCGCTCAAACCTTCTACGGGCAACTCACACCAAGCGTTTAAGGTTCTTTGGTCGCCGGACTAGGCAAGCCCTCCTCTCCTAACACCCAGACGATACGCTGCCACAGGCCCTGCTTTGACCACAGCTCGTGGCGCCTGTAAGCGGTCTCCCACTTGCCGTACTCCTCGGGCATCTCCCGCCACGACGATCCGGTGCGCGCCACCCACAGGATGCCGCCGAGAACGGCGCGGTGGTCGTTGGGCGGTCTGCCTACCCCGCCCCTTTGCGGCGGTAACAACGGACGCACCGACGCCCATTGCTCGTCCGTGAGCCGCGCTTCCTCAGGCGCGATCGTTGTGATCGCGGGCGGCCTTTCCCTGCGGAGCGCGACCCTCGCGGCTCGGCAGCGGGCCGCCGCGGCCTGGTGCGCCCGCCTCAACGCCGACCACCCCAAGAGGAAACGTCTTCGTCGTTGCGGTGCGGCCATCGCCAGCACCAGCTTCCTCACCTCCGACACTGTCGGCGGGATCAGTCCGGCGTGGAGATCCCCCTTTTAGGACCATGCCCTTCGCGGACGGCGGCGTGGCGGGTTACGGCCAGGAAGGCGTGGGCCAGCAGGCAGAGGGTGACGTGGCGGTGCCAAGCGTCCCATCTCCTAACCTCGTAATGGTCGAGGCCGACCTCGCCCTTGGCCTCCGCGAAGCACTCCTCAACCGCCCAACGGTCCTGGCAAACCCGCACGAGTTCCTCGATTGGCGTCCCTTCGGGTCCGTAGGCCTGGTAGAAGCCCAGGTCCTCGGGATCGTCGGTGCTCCGGCGAACCAGGAGCCACCGCCGCATCCCCTTCTCCGGATCCGGGGCAAGGTTCAGGCACGCCCACTCCCAGGGGCGTCTGCCGTCGCCGTCCCGGTCCGGACGCACCTCTGAGAAGGCTCCCTCCGGCAGACGCTCGACGTGTTGCTCTATCTTCTTCTTGCGCCCGCCCAGCGGGACGGCGTTGGTCTTCGGGACCATCACCGCGTAGGGACGCCCCTGCGCTTCTAGCCATTCTCGGAAGGAGTGCAAGCGGCCGTAGAAGGAGTCCACCACGACCCACCTGGCGGGGACCCCAACCGCGAAGGCCCGCTCCAGCATCTCCTCGGCCAGCTCTATCTTGTTGCGGAAGACGATCCCCCCGGGAACGCCGGCCTCTGCACGGCGATCCGTGTCGTTCGCCCACGTCTTCGGTAGGTAGAGCGCACGGTCCAAGAAGGCCGCGCCTTTCTTCGAAGCATAAGCCAAGAAGACCCCGACCTGGCAGTTGACCGTGTCCCCGGCCGTCCCCGTATACTGGCGCGCCACCCCGACCGACTTCTCGCCCTTCTTCAGGAAGCCTGTCTCGTCCACGATGAGGGTGCCGGTCTCTTCGTCCCCGAGGTGCTCGACGACGTAGGCGCGCAGGTCGTCCCGCACCGCGTCGGCGTCCCACT
>JACDGB010000006.1 GCA_013815485.1 Rubrobacter sp. | reverse complement strand
GGTTCGGTCGGGTAGAAAGTCCGAGCGACTGTCTCCAGGACTTTTGGATTGTACCACGGTGAGTTGCGTGGGTCGGTTCGGGGCCGAGGCAGTGAGAGACGAGTGTATCGGACGCAAACGGAGGTAGAAAATGGAAACGGCAAATAACAATAAGACCAGCGCGAGGCAGCGATCCCAGCGCGAGGGAGATACGCCGGAGTTGCTGGCGAAGTACCTCTCCCACATCGGGCGCGGAGTTCTGCTCACCCACCCCGAGGAGATAGATCTCTCAAAGCGAGCCAAGGAAGGCGACAAGAAAGCTCGCGAGAGGTTAATTGAGAAGAACCTTCGTCTGGTCGTTTCGGTAGCCAAGAAGTATCGAGGCTACGGGCTGCCATTTGAGGATTTGATCCAGGAGGGCAACATAGGGCTTATGAAGGCGGTGGAGAAGTTCGACCCGGCGCGGGGCTTCCGGTTCTCGACGTATGCTACGTGGTGGATACGACAGGCGGTACAGAGGGCCGTTGCGGACAAGGGGCGCACGATTCGGGTGCCGGTCCACATGACGGAGAAGATCCGGAAAGTGTCCAGGGCGTACAACGAGTTATTGGCGGAGTTCGAACGGGAACCGCCTGAAGAAGAGGTAGCCCGTCGGCTCGGATGGGAGCTGGAAGAGGTTCGCATCACCATGAGCGCCATGCCAGACGCCACGAGCCTGGACCAGCCGGTCTCCTCCGATGACTCCGCCTCCCATCTCGGCGACTTCATCGAGGATGACAAGGTCTCGGACACGCCGGACACGGTGATGCGGGAGATGGAGACGGCGCACCTGAAGGAGGCAATAAATCGTTTGCCCGAGCGGGCGCGCTACGTGCTCGTCCGGCGCTACGGCCTCGACGACCGCGAACCCGCCACGCTCGCCGAGCTCGGCGGCGAACTCGACATCTCGCGCGAGCGGGTGCGCCAGCTCCAGCGCGAAGCCGAACGCATCCTCAAGGGCGGCGAGTACGGTCGCATATTGCGCGACGCCGTAGCCTGAGCCGGATCCTTTTATCCACGTACCGAAGGGGCCGGTCACCAGAGTCGGCCCCTTCGGCGCGTCCGACGCCATGAACCGTGCTGCGAATCGGCTATTCGCGGTCTCGACCGCGGCCTTCGTCTTCGTGTCCGCTGCGGCGGGAGCCGGCTTGTTCGAGGATCTCGACCGGTGGACACTCCACGCCTCCCAGATAGTTGTCTCCGGCGCGCTGGATACCCTGGGCGGTTTCTTGTCGCTCGCGGGAAGTTTGGAGGTGATTGGAGCGGCCCTGATCACGCTTCTCGCCGTCTTATTCGTGTCCGGTCGCGGAAGACTCGGAAGGCGTCTGCTGGCTGCGTTCATCTTTACCGGATTCGTGGAATTGGCGCTGAAGCTCCTACTTCCGACGCCGCCCGTGCCGGAGGCGACGGCCAGGGCGGCGGACCCGACGCTGCTCGTGGCGCTGGAGCACCCCTTCCCCTATCCGAGCGGCCACACTCTGAGGTCAGTACTACTGCTCGGAGCGGTGTTCGTCCTATGGAACAATGGGATCGCACGCGCGGTCGTCGTGATCTGTCTCGCCGGAATGGCCCTCAGCCGAGTATACCTCGGAGTTCACTGGGCCTCAGACGTGCTCGGGGGCGCAATACTCGGTATCGTTGGGCTCGCGTGGACATTTAGAAAGAGATCAGCTACAGCGATCAGCCGTCAGCTAAGATCTGAGGACCGGCTCAGCGAGAGTGGATGACCAGTCACAACGTGGCTGACCTGTCGGCGCAAGGGCTGACAGCTTCCGGCCAGAGGGAGGAACTCATGGAGATAACGGTCGTCGGCTCGGGCACGGCAGCCCCGCGCCTCGCCCGCCGTCAGAGTTGCGTGGTCGTGAGATCCGGAGGGGAGATGATGGTCTTCGACCTCGGTTCCGGAGCGGTGCGAGGGATGGTGCATGCTGGCCTGGATCTCTTCTCCGTTGACCGCATCTTCTTTACCCACTTCCACCCCGACCATACGGTGGACATCGTGCCGCTCCTCTTCGCCATCAAGTACGGCTCGGACGAGGAACGCATCCGCCCCCTCGCCATCTCCGGCCCCGAGCCATTCCGGGAGTTCTGGCGTTCGATCACAGCCGTCTGGGGCGAATGGATGATCGGCGACTACCCCACGCAGATAAACGAGCTTCCGGTGATAACCGCCGAGCCCCTCGATCTACCCGGCTGCACCCTGCGCTGGGCGCCCGCCGAACACCGCCCGGAGAGCATCGCCTACCGTCTCGAAGGCGACGGCGGAGCGTTCGTGTACACGGGCGACACGCAATACTCAGAATCCGTTGTGGAGTTGGCGCGTGGTGCCCACACCATGCTGATCGAATGTTCCTTCCCCGACAACAGCCCCATCCCCGGACACCTCACGCCAGGAGGCGTCGCCCGTATAGCCTCGGAGGCCGAGGTCGAGCGCGTCGTTCTCACGCACATCTATCCGGCGGCGGAAGGGCTGGATCTGGTGGCCGAGGTCGGACGCGGCTACGATGGGGAAGTGGTTTTGGCTGAGGACGGCACGAAGTTTAGCGTCTAGCTACGAAGCCGCGCAGTTCGCGCAGCGGCCATGAAGCGTGATCTCATGCCAGTCCGTCACGAAGCCGGTCTCGCGCTCGACTTGCAAGGCGAGATACTCCATTAGCTCTTCGTTGAACTCGATGACGTTGCCACACACTTCGCAGCGGGCGTGATGGTGCATACGCTCCGTCGCAAGCTCATAGCGCGAGTATCCCTCCCCGAAGTCGCCCTTGCGAACGATGCCAAGCTCGGTCAATAGATCCAGCGTCCGGTAGACCGTCGAGAGACCTATCTCCGGGTGCTCGTTCTTGACCCGGTCGTAGATCTCCTCCGCCGAAAGATGCCGCTCGCCATCCAACTCGCGCGCGATCACCCGCCGCTGATTGGTCAGACGATAACCCTGACTCTTGAGTATCTGCTCGAATTCGACCATGCACTTAGTCTATTCCCGTCACGGGTCGAGATCAAGAATCGGTCTTATCTACCCTTCTTCGGTTTGCTACCGAAGGTGCGTTTACGTCCGCCGGGCCACCAGTTCCAGTCGCCCAGGATACGCATGGTCGCGGGGACGAGGAGGACGCGGATGATGGTGGCGTCAACGAAGACGGCCACCGCGAGCCCCAGGCCGACGGCTTTCGTGATAATGATGCCGGTGAAAGAAAAAGCACCGGTGACGACGATGATGATCGCCGCCGCTGACGTGATAATGCCCGCCGTCGCGACGAGTCCCTTCGCCACGCTGGCGGTGTTGGAGTCGCCGTTCTCGTAGGCTTCGCGGATGCGCGATAGTAGAAAGACCTCGTAGTCCATCGAGACCCCGAAAACCGTGCAGAACATCAAAATGGGCAGCGTCGCGTCCACGAATCCAAGAGGAGTGAAGTTCAGGAGGCCGGAGAAGTTCCCGTCCTGGAACACGAAGACCATCGCCCCGAAGCTCGCCGTCAGGCTGAGGATGTTCACGATCACCGCCTTCAGCGGAATGAACACAGAGCGGAAGGTTAGGAACAAGATCAAATACGTCACCCCGAGAACGAACGCCGCCGCATACGGCGCGTCTCCGTACAACCTGGTGATGAAATCTTTCTGTCCCGCGGAGAGACCGCCAACCAGGAAACTCGTCCCCTCCGGCGCCTCGACGGCCCGCACTTCGTCCACGGCGACGCGGGACTCCTCGGTGTACGGGCTCGCCTCCGGCACTGCCCGCAATAATGTCCGGTCTCCGGCGGCATAGAATCCCACTGCGTCCCTGATCTCCTCCGAATCGCGGGCCTCCGGCAACTCCAGGAAATTCGCCACGCCCTCGGGAGTCACCTCGCCACCGGCGGAGATTCCATCTGGCAACTCGGGCACCGCCCGGTCCACCTCCGCAGCGGCCTGACGCTCGACTTCGGCCCGTATTTGACCCTCCGCCCCGCGCACCTCTTCCGCCACCCGAGGCTCCACTTCGGCCCGGATCTGCTCCTCGGTCCCCGGTGGGACGGAGCCGTACTGCGCTCGCACCTCCTCGAGTTGTTGCTGTACCGTCTCGTCAGTGCGCTCCGAGATTTGAGTTTGGATCTGCTCCTCGACCAGCCCATCCACCTTGCTACCGGCCTCGGCTTCGGCCTCGTTCCTGGCGTCGCTCACGCGCTCGGCATACTCGCGCGCGCCTCCGGCCCCGATGGTGTACAGGCTCTCGACGCGCTTCACGCCATCCGTGTCCTCGACGCGGTCCCCGAGTTGCTCGATGTCCGCGAGACTTTCGGCGCTCACGGGGTCATCTTGGAGGGTAGTGACGATCTCCATCGGGTTCAGGGCGGCGTAGTCGAAGTCCTGTTTGAGGATATCGTCGCCGGCGCGGGATTCGTACTTTTCCGGGAGCACGCTCGCCTCGGGGATGCCGACTCGCATGTGGGTGACCGGGTAGAGAAGTCCGGCGAGCAACACGCCGACGAGGAGAAGCACGATCAGGGGGTGGCGCATCACCAACTCCGCGCTGCGCCCCCAGAATCCCGCGCCGGATATGACGCTGCGCCGCCGCACGGCGAGGGCGTTTATGCGGTATCCGATCATGCCGAGCGAGGCTGGCAGGAGCGTCAGGGCAGCCGTCACGGAGACGAAGACCACGACCACGCCAGCCACGCCGATAGAGCGCATGAACATGAACGGGAAGAAGAGCAAACCGGAAAGCCCGATCAGGACCGCCGTCCCGGAGAAGAAGATGGACCGCCCCGCCGTCGCAACCATCCTGGGCACAGCCTCGGAGACAGAATAGTGTTCCAGTTCCTCCCGGAAACGGCTGACGGCGAAGAGCGCGTAGTCTATCCCGAGACCGAGGCCGAGCATCGTCGAGATCGTCAACACGAAAACGGACATGTCGTATGCGCCGGCCACGAAGTACAACGTAGCCAGCGCCACCAGCACGCTGACGCCCCCGACCACCACCGGAACCGCCGCCGCCACAAGCGTGCCGAAAGCGAGGATCAAGATGATGAGCGCGAACGGCAAAGCATACTTCTCGGCCTTTCTGATGTCCTCGTTGCTGGCCTCCGTGATGTCCTGATACACGGCCGGCGCGCCCGTCACGTAAGTCTCCAGTGAATCCGAGCGGACCTGACCACGGACCTCGCCCACCAGGTCTTCCGTCTCGTCAGAGGAGACGTTGAAGCTCACGAGCGCGTAGCTCTTCTCCCCATCCTCGGAGATGAAGCGGGAATCCCTGGCATCCGAGTAGGTGGTCACCTGTCCCGTCTCGGACATGTCGCGCAGTCCTGAGAGAGCCGCATTTTGCCTTTCCTGGAACTCGTCGCTCTTCGCGGAGAGCCCGTCTCCCTCGAAGACGATCGTCAGGGTCGCCGGGGAGGCGCCGAACTCCTCGGCCATCACGTTCTGCGCCCTCTCGGCCTCCGAGTTCGCGCCCTCGAAGCCCCCACCCTTGAGACGGCCACCGAGGTTCGGGGCGAGGAACAAGCTCGCAATGACCAGCGCCACCCACGCGAGCACCACCGCCACGCGATAGCGATAGGTAAATTCACCCAGTAAGTGAAAGATTCTCACGGGTCTAAAGGGCCCTTTCGGGAAACGCGATCATTCTGCAATGTTACCGGAATGAAACCGAAAGCATGAGGTTCCGATCACAGGCGACGAGAGAAAGATCGCTCATCTCGAAGCCATCAACCAGCTTCGCGGGCCTCGGGCGGCTTCGCGGGCAGGGTCAGGGTGAGCAGGAGTCCGAACACCGGCAGCGCCGCCACGATGAGCATCGTGGTTGTGAGGCCGTAATCGTCGGCGACGAGGCCGAGGACGGGCGCGCCGAGGCCACCGATACCAATGGAGAGGCCCATCGTGATGCCCGCGGCGAGCCCGATCCTGCCAGGCAAATACTCCTGACCCATCACCACCGTGACGCCAAACGTCCCGATGACCGCCGCCCCGATCAAGGCGAGAACCGCCATCCCTGTTAATGGCCCGCAGAGCGTGAAGAGGAAAACGAGTGGCCCTAATAGAAACATCGAAACAGCCAGCACGGCCCGCCGTCCGAAGCGGTCGGCAAGCGGCCCCATGAAGAGCGTCCCGACGGCCCCGCTCGCGAGCATCACCGTGAGCGCGACGTTCCCGAAGGCGGGAGACGTACCGAGCACCTGCCCGTAGTATGAGGCCACGAAAGCCACCAGCCCGAAGTACAGGAAAGAACGCAGCGTGACAACCCCGACCATCCGGGCGAATGGCCCCCAGGCAGCCGGAGTTTCGGCGGAATGCCCGTTCGCGCCTTCGGTGGGCTCCGGCTGGAAGCTGCGAAGGCGTGGAAGATCGAAGATCAAAACCGCCGCCATGAGGGCTGCGGGCAGGGCGAGAAACAAGGTTCCCGGCAACCCGAAGATGAGGACGAGGGGCGTGGCGAAGACCGGGCCGAGGGCGAACCCGGCGTTGCCACCGACGGAGAAGAAGCTCATGCCCCGCGCACGGCCCGCGCCGGAGACGTAGTTGGCGAAGCGAGCCGCTTCAGGGTGGAAAGCCGCCACCCCGATGCCGCTAAATATCACGCAGACGAGTATGAGCGGGTAGCTCGGGGCCGCCCCGACAAGCGCCATGCCGATCCCCGCCACCAGCAAGCCGAGCGGCATCAGAATCGGGAGCGGTCGCCGGTCGGAGAAGATCCCGAAGATCGGCTGCACCACCGAAGAGCTTACGGTCGCGGCCAGGACGAGCGCACCAGCGGCGGCGAGCGAGATCCCTCGTTCCGCCACCAGGAACGGGATGAGCGCGGCGACCGCGCCCTGGTTCACGTCGGTGAACAGGTGACCGCCGGACAGGACGGACATCGCCCGCCGGTCAACGCCTTTTTTGGAGATCTCGTTCAATAGAAAACCTTTGTCAAAGATTCGCGCCGGTAGCCGGACGCAGCCAGAAAATACTATCAGCCATCGGAGATTTCGTATGGCGTGATGGCCCAGACACCGCTCATTTGGCCGGCCGCCTGTATCATCGTCTCCACCGCCTCCCGCGCGACCTCGACCGGATCTCCTGGCGCGGGACGACCACTACGTGGAGGCGAAATCTTCACCAATATTCCGGGATCGTCTTTCATTTCACCAAGCTCGGCGGCCTTGCGGAGCGCGTCCCGGAAACCGCCGGCCTCGTCCACGAGCCCGAGGTCCAGGGCCTCGGCGCCGGTCCACACGCGGCCTCCGGCGATGCGTTCGAGCGGCTCCAGTTCCATGCCGCGCCCCTTCGACACGCGATCCTTGAACTCGTCGTAGAAGTTCCCGAGCTGGCTTTTCAATACATCCAGTTCCTCTGGCGTGGGCGGACGGCTGGCGTCCATCAGGCCGACGTGGGCGCCCCGGTCGAGAGCGACGGGGTTCACGCCGAGTTTCTCGTATAGTCCAGCGGCGACGGGGCGGGTGATGATAACGCCGATGGAGCCGGTGATGGTGCTCGCGCGGGCTATGACGTGGCTTGCGGAGGCCGAGACATAATAGCCGCCGGAGGCCGCCGCCGCGCCCATCAGGACGACCACGGGTTTCTTCGCCCTGATACGCTCGACCTCGCGCCAGATCAGGTCAGAGGCCAACGCATCCCCGCCGGGCGAATCCACATGGAAGAGGACGACCGATATCCGCCGGTCTTTCTCTGCGACGCGCAGCGCACCGATCACCGAATCGCTCCCAGCCTGCTCCCTCCCAAGCAAAGGCAACGGCACGGGCAGCTTCCGGCTCCGTCCCCGCACAATCGCCCCGGACAGGCTCACCAGCCCAACCCTTCGTCGCGAGAGCGTCCGGTACAGCATCCGCAACGTCCGCCGCGCCCTCTCCCACTCCGCGAGCGAGGCGCGTTTCCCATCCATCCCGAGCCTCTCAGCCAGTTCGTCCTCGTAGCAGACGCCGTCGAGGAGGGATTCATCCATCGCCTCGCGGGCGGAGAACGGCGCGAGATCTATCTTCGCCCGCACATCCTCGACGGTCATGTTTCTCCCCGCTGAGATGGCATCCACCAGGGTGACGAACCTGGCTTCGAGGAGGCGTTCGGCCTGTTCGCGGGCCTCATCGGAGAAGTCGTTGCGGGTGAATGTATCGCCGGCGGATTTGTAGGGTGAGACGGAGATCACCTCCGCCGAGATCCCGGCTCGTTCGAGCCCATCCCTCAAGAAGTTCACCCGTGCGCTCACCCCGGTGACATTCACGGTGGAGACCGGAGAGGCGAACACATCATCGGCGGCGCAAGCAAGGTAATACGAGCGGGTATCGGGTTCGGTGAGGTACGCCACGACCCGGCCGCCGCGCTCCCGGAAACGGGCGAGTTCCATTCGCAACTCTTCCAGCGCGGTCCAGCTTGCGTCCAGGTCGCGGAGGCGCAGCACCACGCCTTTTGGGCGACCGTCGGCGGAGATGCGGTCGAGTCGCTCGCGCAGCCCTTCGAGGCTGGGCGCGAGAGGCGCGGAGGAAAGGCGGCGTCGCAGGAACCCCACCCTTTGCTCGAACTCCGGCAGCGCGCCGCTTACCTCAAGCCAAACGTAGGCCGGGGGACGTGTCAGGAGACGGACGCGAGCGTTGCGAAACGACCGCCAGAGGTTAGCCAATATGGTGAAAAAGAAGGACATCTCGCCCATGATGGTACACCCCGTTCTGGAAATAGACGTATGTTAGACTGCAAATCAGGAACGGTTATTGATCGAGCAATCTAGTAATTTTGGAAGCGTGATGATCGAAGCTCTGGAAGGCGACATTCGGGGTAAGTTCCGCAGGTCGGGGTATACCCTGACCTCGCAGCGGAAGGCCGTGCTCGACGCTTTGGAGGAAGTTGGCGGGCATCCCTCGGCCGAGGATGTCTACATCGCGGTCAAGCGGAAGAACCCTCGGGTGGCGCTTGGGACTGTTTATCAGGCGCTCTCGGTTTTGGAGGAGATCGGGGTCATAAGCTGCAAGCGCTGGTCGGAGTCGCCAGCCCGCTACGACCTGAATACGGCTCCGCACCTGGATATCCGATGCACGGGTTGCGGTCGGGTCTCCGAAGTACCCGGCGTGGAGGTAGGGAACCTGGAGACTGAGATCCAGCAGAACACCACCTATAAGGTCCGTAGTGCCAGGCTCGTCATCGAGGGACTCTGTCCCCGCTGCCAGAGAGTTTGAATTACCGTCCCAGCCTGGCGTAGTCGCGGGCCGAGACGACGGACATTCCGGAGCCATCCCTCATCATGTATCCGTCCTCATCAAGGAAGAGGATGTGCGTGGCCGGAACGGAGACCTCATCCTGGGTGATCTCTCCCCACTCCACCCACGCCTCTCGTTCGTCTCCCGCGGCCTGAATCTCATCTTCCAGGGGCCTGTCGCGCACGCTGCTAATGACCATCGCGCCAGCGTCGAACTCTTCCCTGACCTCTTCCAACGCCTCTTTGAGTTTCAAATCTCCTCCATTCACCGCAGCGCGGGGTCTCCCAACGAAACCGCCAACCCACCGGAAGCAAAAACCGGCGTCGTGGCTTAGGATATCCTCTTGATGGACTTGACGTTCAAGAACCAGATGGGGCACACCTTCCCGCACACGCCTGAGAGTTGGGATGAGACGCTGGAGGTGGCGCGTCTTTACGGCTACGAGGGGCCAGGCCTGCTCGACGCACCTCAACCGGGCCAGAGCATCCCCGATGAGGAGGCTCACGGCATGGCGGCGGCCCTCGAAAGGGCGGTGCGCGAAGACCTCGGCGAACACTCCGTGCTGGCCGAGTTCGCGGACTTGTTGCGGGGTGGTGGCGTAGTGGTGGAGGGGGAATGAAAGGAATCGCTTTACCAGAGGGCCGGTAGAGTTTACTTTACTCCAGAATCGAAAGTGGGGCGGTGAGACGATGGATCAGGCAGAGAAGCTGGCGGACCAGCTAGAGGATGCGGGTTCGCTAATAGAGAGCCTGGAAGAGCAAGTCGCGGACCTGCGCGGGGACCTGGAACGGGCGACCGTGGCCTTGCAGGCGGCCCAGGAGGAGGTAGCCGCCAGAGGACGCGCCCTAGAGCAGCGGGAAGACGATGCGGCTCCCGACTCGGAGGTGCGAGCCCTCCACGAAGAGTTGAACAGGCTTCGCATGGAGTACGCCAACGAGCAACTCGGGCTCCGCAACCAGCACATCGGCGAGATAGCAGCCCTGCGCAAGGAGTTGGACGAGACCCGCCGCGCAGCGGCATCCGGCTCCGTGGACCCCGGCGAGGAAGTCCGGCGGGAGGGGATCGAGGAGCGCCACGCCGCAGAGCTGGCGGCGGCGAGGGAAGCCTCCCGTCTGTGGGAGGAGGAGCTGCGGGAAGGGTACCGTGAGCTGGAGGAGCGCCGGGAGGCCGAGGCACGGGAGTTGCGCCGGAAGCTGGATGAGCAGAGATCCAACGTGGAGCGCACCCTGAGAAGGGATTTCGAGAGGCGGTTGACCGAAGAACGCCGGGCGGCCACCGACACTCAGGAGACCGCTTTGAAGGCAATCCGGAGTGCCTCCGCCGGGCGAGAGATGGAGCTTCAGAAAGATTACCAGGCCGTCATAGAGAACCAGCAAACCGAGATCGAAACCCTCAGAAGCGAACTGGAGACGGGATCCAAAGAGGCGGAAGGAACCCTAAGGGAAGCGGTGCGGAAAGTAAAAGTGGTCGCCGAGAAGCGCGAGCGCGAGATTCACAGGACTCACGCGGCGAGGCTTAACCAGGCCAATGAGGCTGCCAACCGGCGGTTCACGGCGCTTCAAGCCCAGCGTAAAGCGGACAACGAGGCTCTCCAGGCGCGCGGCGCGGCGGAGCTTGGTAGATCCCGCCTTCAATACGAAGAGCGTCTGGCGGCGGAGGGCGAGCGCCACAAATCCGAGACGTGGACGCTGGGGGAACGCCTCGAAGGAATGAAGATGCAGCGCGAATCCGAAGTGCGCCTCTACAGCGAACGCCTGCGCGAACTAGAAACCTCACGCCTCGCGGATAAAGACGCTTTCGAGACGGAGTTGGAAAGGGTACGGTCAGCGGAGACGGAAGAAAAATCTCAGAAAGAGACACGCATCACGGAGCTTGAGGACAGCCTCGAAGAAGCGCGCGTGATGCAAGAGCAACAAGAATTTCATCTGGGAGAACGCATCGCGGAGCTGGAGACGGAACTGGCGACGGTCGAGGATGCGCGGGCTACGGAGAAAGCCAGCCTGGAGGATCGGATAGTCGGGCTGGAATCGGCGCTCGATGAGACCGAAGAGACGCGGGCGGATGAAATGTCCCGCCTCGAAAACAGCATCGCGGAATTGCTGAGCGCGGGGGCCGAGGATCAAGAAGATCAAGCCACGCGGGATGCGGAGAAGTCCGGGCTCGAAGACCGCATCCTGGAACTTGAAACGGCGCTCCAGGAATCCGAAGCTGCCAGGACGGAGCACCGGTCCAGCCTGGAAGGTCACGCGGAGGAACTGGAGGCCGCGCTCGCCAGTAATAAAGAGACAAGCGCGGAAGAAAGATCGCGCCTGGAGGCGCGGATCTCGGATCTGGAGGCAAAGCTCGAAGCGGCGGAAGGTTCGGAAACGCGGCGGAGATCCATCCTCGAAGACCGCATCACCGAAGTGGAGGCGGCGCGAGATGAGGCGGAAGAAAGGTTTGTGGAAGCGAGGTCTCGTCTGGAAGACCGCGCCGAGGAGTCGGCGGCGGCGAGCGAAATCGAAGTCATCCAGGCGGAGCAGAGATCCCGGCTCGAGGACCGCATCGTGGAGCTTGAGGCGGCACTGGAGGAATCGGAAGCGATGCGGGAGGAAACGCTTGCAGAGGTTGAGACCTCTGGACCGGCGAGCGGCGCGGAGACCGGCGGGCGGCTCGAAGAGGCGGAGAGGGTTGCGGTCGAGGAGCGCGCGCGGAGCCTGGAGGAACAACTTCGGGAAGCCAGGGAACAGAGCGAGCGGAACGCGGAGGAACTCGATAACGTCAGGGAAATCCCGCGGCGTCTCTCGGACCCCGAGCGGAGGATGAGGGCTGGCATCGAGTTGTTCAACGCCAGCGAGCATGCAAGGACGGTTGCCTCGATCTCCAAGGGCTTCGGCATGCCGAAGGTCCATGCTGGCGCCGGCGGTGACGATGAAGGTTCTCCGGGCAAGCCTGCGTTCACCTTCGCCTGGGGCGAGATGGGTTGGCGTCGCTACGTCTCAGACCCGACGGAAGGTGTTGCCGAGCCACGAGTATATCTGGTCGGCTCCGGCAACGATTCTTCGGAACTGCCGGGCTACGCGCTGGAGCCCAACTCCAGAATAGACGCTCGTGGACGCATCACGCTCAGCGTCCAGGCACGCTGACCAGACCGCTAGCGGCTACGTTGGCGGCGGAGGTGGCTCCGGTTGTGCGCGTATAGCCCCTCGCCCCGGCGGGCGCCGACGTAGGCGGCTGCGGCGGCCACGACGAAGAGGGCCGCGCTCAGGAGGGCGGTGCCGGGCGCGTGGAATTGCGGGAACGGGTCCTGTCCGGCCACGAAATTGAGGGCCGGCGAGAGCGCGAACAGCACGGGCACGACGAGTACGCCATGCAAAAGTCTGCGGCTCGGAGCCCTGTATCCGGCGGCCATCCCCCCGAAATAGAACGAAAACGCGACGGCGCAGACCAGAACTCCGGCAGGCAAAGCCGAGGCGCGGGCCAGACTCGGTGAGACAAAGCTGGTGAACAGCGGGGCCACGATCCCGAACACCACGAGCAAGCCGATGGCGAGTGAGATCAGAGCCCCAAGCAACACGGCTGTCACGCTCTTGAACATGGGCTTATTCTACCAATCGGCAACCGGTAGCCCGTGATACGGCTCACCCGTGCGTGGACTATGCGACCGGTACGTAGTAACCTCTTCGCTCGTGAGTCGAGTCTCTCCACGCACGTTCTCAAGAAGGGAATTCCTGTCGCTTGCAGGCGCGGGGGTCGCCGGTGCCACGCTTTTGGGGACTGCGGGCTGCGGTCGCACGCCTGTCAACGACGAGCAGATGAACGTCGTCGTGGTGATTTTGGACAGTTTGCGGAAGGACCATGTGGGAGCGTATGGGAACGATTGGATCCAAACTCCCAACCTCGACACCCTCGCTGGGGAGAGCCTGCTTTTCACCCGTCCATACGCCGAATCGTACCCAACCATCCCGGCTCGCAGGGCCATCCACACCGGCATAAGGACGTTCCCGTTCAGGAATTGGATCCCTCAGAAAGACGATAACGTGAAGCTCTACGGCTGGCAGCGCATCCCCGAAGATCAGACCACGCTAGCCGAGATCCTCGTGAAAAAAGGCTACGAGACGATGCTGGTGACCGACACCGAACACCAGTTCAAGCCCTCGATGAACTTCCAGCGCGGCTTCAACGTCTTCGACTACATCCGCGGCCAGACCACCGACCACTACCGCCCGTTCTACGCCGCGCCCCAGGAACAGGTGAACCAGGGTCTCCTCAGAGGCAACCCACGGGCCATGACGTACCAACTCAGCCAGTATTTCTCCAACAACGCCGGACGACAGAGCGAGGAGGACTGGCTCTCCCCGCAGGTCTTCTCGCGGGCGTCCGAGTTTCTGGAGGTATCCAGGTCTGGAACCCCGTTCTTCATGGTCGTGGACAGCTACGATCCGCACGAACCCTGGGACCCGCCCGAAGAATATCTGCGCCTCTATTCCGATGGTCCATACGATGGCAAGGAGCCCTTCTGGCCGCTCTACGGAAACTCGGGCTACCTGGAAGAGCCAGAGATACAGCGTCTGCGGACGCGCTACGCCGCCGAGGTGACGATGGTGGACCGCTGGCTGGGACGTTTCCTCGACAGGATGGACGACCTCGGCCTCTTCGAGAACACCCTCATCATGCTGCTCTCGGATCACGGCGTCGGGCTCGGGGAGCATGGCGTCAGCGGCAAGCCAGCGTACGCTCTGTGGCCCGAGATCACCGACACCGTCTTCCTCCTGCGCCACCCTGAAGGCACCGGCGCAGGAGAGACCAGCGACTACTACGCCTCCACCCACGACGTAGCCCCCACGGTACTCGGCTCTCTGGGCATCGAACGCCCGGAGGCGCTGGAGGAAGGACAGGACCTCTCACCCATCCTGGAGGGCGAAGAACCCGGAAACCGTCCCCACTTCAGCGTCGCCTACGACAACTACGTCTGGGCCCGCGACGACCAATACGCGATGTTCAGCCGCAACGACTTCGAGGAAGCTAAACTATACGACCTCACCGAAGACCCGAACATGGACAACGACATCTACGGCTCGCAGCCCGATGTCGCCCGCCGCATGTTCCGGGACTACGTCCTCGAAGACGCCGGCGGCCCTCTCCCCAACTACGACGTGTAGCCGGGGCTACCCGCCGCGAGAGCCGCGACGAGTTCGCGGCAGAAGTCCGGTATGTCCGGGACGACGCGGCCCCACACCAGGTTGCCCTCGCGGAACGCGGCTTCGTCCACCCACGTCGCCCCGGCGTTCTGAAGGTCGTCCTTGATACCGAGAGATCCCGTGGCCCGCGAGCCGTCCACTATGCCAGCCGAGATCGCCACCAGACCTCCGTGACAGATGATCCCGATGACCTTGCCTCGCTCGTGAACGCCTCTTACCAGGTCCAGGATCCCCGGATCGCGCCTGAGCTTGTCCGGCGCCCAGCCACCAGGAACCACGATCCCATCCAACTCCACTGCATCCACCTCATCCGCCGTGATATCTGCCTGAGCGGTGAGGGCGTTCTTGCCGGAGACAGGTTCCGTGTCCGGCCCGACGGTGACGACCTCGGCGCCCTCTTCCTGGAGCCGCATCACCGTGACCCAGTATTCCAGGTCCTCGAAACCGTCCGCCACCAGGACGGCGACTTTCTTTCCTTCGAGCCTCAACGTATCTCCCTTCGGTCAGCGTTTCAGCTTGTCTGGTTCAAGAGATCATTCACCGCCAGCCGCGCCTCTTCGCCGCCAGCCTTCAGGGCGAGGGCTAGCTCGGGGACGGCTTCGGAGCCCCGGCCAGATCTGAGGAGGTTCTCCGCAGTCTGAAGATGCGCCCGGTAGTCGGGGGGCGA
>JACDGB010000482.1 GCA_013815485.1 Rubrobacter sp. | reverse complement strand
CGGGAGGCGTGCCGGGGTTTCGAGTGGCTCTATCTCGTCCTGGGGCCGGATGCGCCCGCCCGCCACGACCCTGGCGCAGATGCCGCCGCGCTTTCTCAACGCTCGCGTCATGCCTGGTTCCGTCAATTTCTGGACGTGTCCGCACGGTGGACGTGGCCGGTCGTACTCCAGGGTGACTTCTCCGACCCGGAACCGCGTGCCGCGCAGGTCCTCCAGCCGCACGTTGCGGGTGATTATGTTGCGCCGGTGTTCACCGTTCTCGATCTTCAAGCCTTTGTCTCGGATCTCCTCCAGGTGCTCGGCCTCGATCAAAGTGACCTCGCACACGTCCCCGAAGCGCGTCCAGTATCCGGTGCCTTTGCAATACCGGTCTCCCTCCAGCCCGCAACCTTCGAGTGCTCGCGCCTCCTCTACCCGCTCCATCGCCGCGCTGCCCTCGGATGTGATGAAGATCTCCTCTACCATCCCCGCCATATACTGCTCCTTCCCAGAAAGATACCTCCAAAGCGTGCCGGGTAATGTTATCAACCGATGGAGCGAAGCATTTCATCCCGGTTGACAAGCCCCTCCGATTGGTATGACAATATCCGCAGGTGAGGGATCGGGGGCCACGGACGAGGTTGAGGGATCGGGCGGCGGAGCAGCTTTTGGACATGGTCGTATCGGGGGGCCTGAGTCCTGGGGATCGTCTTCCGCCCGAGCGCGAACTCGTCCAGCGATTGGGCGTGAGCCGCACGGTGGTGCGGGAGGCGCTGAACTTATTAGAGGCTCGTGGGATCGTCAGCATCGAGCACGGGCGTGGCGCGGTGGTCAGCGACGGGAGCACGAGCGCCGTGCGCGACACTCTGGGGATGCTGTTGCGTATGCGGGCGGAGGTGCTGTGGGAGCTCTTGGAGATGAGGCAGGTTTTGGAGGTCGAGGTCTCCGGCCTCGCCGCCGAACGGGCTGGCGCGGAAGACGTGACGGCGATGCGGGCGCAATTGGACCGGATGCGGGCGCTCATAGACACGCCGGAAGGGTACGTGCACGCGGACGTGGAGTTCCACGCGCTGCTCGCGCGGGCCGCACGCAACGAGGTAATTTTGACGATGCTGGAGCCCGTCGTGGACCTGCTGCGGGCCAGCCGCGAGGTGAGCGCATCCCGGCCCGGCAGCGCGCGGCGCGCCCTCCGCGAACACGAAGAGATATTGCGCCACGTCGAGGAAGGGAACGCCGATGGAGCGCGGCGTGAGATGCGCGTTCACCTGGCGAACACGGCGGAGGACATCGAGGCGGCGCTGCGGGAAGGGACGCTCGAAGTCACGGAAAATCGGGAGAGGGAGCCAACATGAAAGCCAACGAATTGCTGACGAGCCTCGGACTGCCGGGCCGCGACCTCGCGGAGCTACCGGACTCGCAGAAGCGTTTCCCGGACGGGGCGCGGTATCGGGTCGAGATCCCGAGCGTCGAAGGTCCGCGCGTTTTGGAGGCGGTGCTCGATGAAGCAGAGAAGCGCGGCGTCCAGCTACATCGAATCTCACAGGGGTCCGGCATCATGCTCCAGACAGACGCGGAGATCCTGGAGATGTGTACGATGGCCCGCGAGGAAGGTCTGGAACTATCACTCTTCGTCGGCCCGCGCGCTTCGTGGGAAACAGGAGCGACCGTGATCTCCGGCGCCGGCAAGACCCTGGGGGCGCAGCATCGCGGTCAGGATCAACTCGCCTACGCTCTCGAAGACGTGTTGCGCGGCGTGAGCCTCGGGCTGCGCGGCGTGCTCGTCGCCGACGCGGGCCTCCTGCGGGTGCTGCGTGACCTGAAGAAGAACGGAGATCTTCCGCCGGATCTCGTCGTCAAAGTCTCCGTGCAACTCGCCGTCGCGAACGCCGCAGCGATACAGGTGATGGAGGACCTCGGGGCTGACACGTACAACGTGCCGACTGACCTCAGCCTCGCGCAACTAGCGGCGATTCGGGCCGTGGCGGACGTTCCGCTCGACGTTTACGTGGAGGCGCCGGATGACTTCGGCGGGTTCGTTCGTCACTACGAGACGCCGGAGTTGGTGCGGGTGGCCGCGCCGGTTTTCGTGAAGTTCGGGCTTCGCAACGCGCCGAACATCTATCCGAGCGGGACGCATCTGGAGGCTACGGCGGTCGCGCTCGGGCGGGAGCGGGTGCGGCGGGCGGAGATCGGGCTTTCCATATTGGAACGGTATTTCCCCGATGCCGAGACGACCGAAAGAGGCG
>JACDGB010000481.1 GCA_013815485.1 Rubrobacter sp. | reverse complement strand
CCCCGGCCTTCTCCGCCAGTTCTACGGAAGGCTCTACCCCGGCGCCGATGATTACAAGATCCGTCTCCAGACTCTGATCTCCGAACCGCGCGCCCCGCACCCGCTCATCGCCCGTAAGTTCTTCGACTTTCGCGCCAGCGTGGACCGTGACGCCCTTCTCTCGAAGATGCGCCTCCACCCTTTCGGCGACCTCGGGGCCGTAGGCGAGGGCGACCCTTTCGGCGGCCTCTATCAGGGAGACCTCCATGCTTAGATGGTGAAGGTTTTCCGCTACTTCGAGCCCGATGTAACCGCCGCCGATCACGACCGCCTTCTTCGGGGAATGCTTCTGGACGTAGGCGCGTATCTTGTCCGCGTCCGTCAAGAAGCGCAATGTAAAGACGCCATCGAGGCCGGAGCCGGGGATGGGGGGGAGGATGGCCCGCGCGCCGGTGGAGATCACGAGCCGATCATAATGGTCCTCGAAACGCTCGCCGCTATTCAAGTTCACGACGGAGAGTTTCTTGTTCTCCGCGTCTATCTCCTCGACCCTGTGACGAACGAGCATATCTATGCCTTTACCGGCGAAGTCTTCGGGGGTGCGGGCGATGAGGTTATCGCGCCCGGACACGGTGCCGGAGAGGAAATAGGGGAGGCCGCATTCGCTGATAGAGGGCTCGGGCTCCTCCTGGTAGACGGTGATCTCCGCTTCCGGGTCAACCCGGCGCGCTCTGGAAGCCGCCTTCGTTCCCGCCGCCACCCCACCCACAACGACCAGTCGCATAATCGTGTGACTCCTTCCGTTCCGGTTACTTTGTCCTAGATGAGCGTTGCACGGATATCAGGCTCACGGGACGGACCTTTGCTCCGAATCTACCGTCCGTCCTCCGCGGCGCGGCACGTCTCGCCCGCGCAGCCTTTGAGCGCGGCGAGACGTTCTCTGAGGCTGTCCGCAAGTTCCGTGTCCCGCGCCGAGCCATTTAGCTGGTACGGGTCCTCGTCCAGTTCGTACAGTTCGATCTCGCCGATGGCGTATCTCGTGTACACCGCGTCCTGAGTATGCACGGCTCTGTAGGTGGGGATGTATGGCGCGGCGCCGGCCTGGTCTTGCCAGTGTTCGATCAGGAACGCCGTGCGCCAGGGGATGGCTGCGTCCTCGAACAGGGGAGCGAGCGAACGCCCGTCCACGTCCGGGGGCGGCTCCACCATCGCCCAGTCGGCGAAGGTCGGGGCCAGGTCGGTATTGAGGGCGAACTGCTCGTAAGCCGCGCCGGTCGGAATCCCCGGCCCCCTCATGTACAGCGGGACCGATATATCCTCTTCGTAGGCGGTCTTCTTGCCCCCCGCGAGACCATGCTCCCCGAGCCGGAAACCGTTGTCGGAGGTGAAGACGACGTAGGTGTTCGCCAGTTCACTCGTTTGCGCGAGGGTCCGCATTACGTCCGTGACGCTCTCCGAGACGGCGAGCATGGAGCGCAGGCGCAGGCGATGCTTGGTGTCCTCGGGGCCGTTCCCGGAGTGCTGGCGGACCCACCGCGGTTTGTCCCCCAGTTCCTTCTCGCCGATGGAAGGCACCCGCGGGACTTTAGCGTCTGAGAAATCGTCGGCGTATTTGTCCGGGTAGGGCGAGGGGCCGTGCGGGGCGTTGAACGAGAGCCACATGAAGAAAGGCTGGTCCCCGGAGGTCCGGATCTCCTCGACGGCCTTGTCGCGCATCACGTAGGTGTCCAGGCTGCGGTCGACGTTGTAGCGGACCTCTCGCCCGTTCTCGAAGAACGCGATCCGGTCTTCCGTGTAAAAGCCCTGGTATCCATGCCAACGGTCCCATCCCCTCGGCACGTATCCACCCTCGTATCCGTTGAGGTACTTGCCGATGAAGACCGTCCGGTAGCCACCGTCGTTCAGGGTGGTCACGATGTTGCGGCGTTCGTGGCCTTCGCTCCGGAAGTCCTCCAACCCTCCGAAGGAGGCTCCGTTCCCCAGGACGCCGTGGTTGTGCGAGTACTTGCCCGTCAACATCGAAGCCCGCGACGGACAACAAAGCGAGTGGGTGACGTAGGCGTTCTCGAAAGTGGCCCCCGATCCCAAACCGCCACCCGCCCCTATCTCCTGCTGTAGATCTGGGAAATTCTCCATCGAACGCTCGTCCATGTCATCCGTCGTTATGAGGAGGATGTTGGGACGGACGGACGACGCCTCGCTATCCGCTTCCGGCACTTCCCCAATCTCCCCAACCGAGGGAGCTGGC
>JACDGB010000118.1 GCA_013815485.1 Rubrobacter sp. | reverse complement strand
CGGCCAGCTTGAAGGGGTGGATGAACTCGTCCCCCACCGCCTCGGCGAGCACCGGGTGGTGCAGGACGACCTTCGGGAGGCCGGGGATGATCCCGGCCAGCAGGTCCTCCACCTTCGGGTTGGTCGCACCGGTGACGGCGACGGAGCATCCATCGCAGCTCATGCCCGCCATCCAAAAGGCGTGGACCACCTTGACCGGCCCCTCTGGGACCTTTCTCCGTTGGACTTCCGGCTCCTGGACCCGATCCGGCGGAGTCTCGACGCCTATGGGCGCGTGAATGGTCATCCTTGCCCTCCCCTTCCGTTGGTCTCCGGCTTGGCTTGGATCAGGTCCGCAATTCCCTCGACGGCTACCACCGCCGGGGCTTCCGGGTCGTAGTCCATCAGCGCCCGGCCTTCCCTATCCGCCTCCTGTATCGCTTCGTCCCAGGGGACGACCGCGCCGAGCTCGACTCCATGCTCCGCGCAGTAGGAGCGGATGATCTCCTCGTCCCGCTCGCTGCGCACCTTGTTCGCGACCGCCCAAACGTGCTCGATCCCGAGCTCCCGCGCCAGCGGCGCCATCCTCCCCACGGTCTCCAGGGACCGGAAGTATGGCTCGGTCACCATGATCATTGCATCGACGTGCCGGATGGTCCCCCGGCTCATATGCTCTATGGACGCCTCCATGTCGGTTATGGTCATGGTCTCTCCGTTGGTCCCTGTCGCCAGCTCACCGAGCAGGCCGCGCACACGAGCGTGCGCTGCGCACAGTCACCCGGCTCCGGCGTGGTCCACCCCCGTCATAACCATCAGGTTCACCCCGTCGGGGGCGGGTGTGGCGTACTCGGCCGTCACGTCCTCGATGGGACGGGTCATGACCAGCCTGCTGGCACCACCCTCTTCCTTCATCTCCATGACGTCTCTCGGCACCCGGACCATTCTGTTCCGGCTGTCCTGACTCATCCCCAGAGCAACCGCCAGGTTCGGGTTCGGGTCTCCATCCACGGCCATTACCGGATGTCCCCGCCTCGACAGCAGCCGCGCCAGCGTCGCCGAGATGGTCGTCTTCCCCGAACCGCCCTTGCCCGCAACCGCTACCTTCATAGTTCTATCCTTTCCCTGACACTAAACGACTCCGCCGGAGACGGGTTTGCAACACCCGCACCGGCACCTCTCGCTCTCCTCTACCTTCTTTACGAATCGGCTGTTCTCCTGGATTACCCGGAGGTCCGGCGGCGTCACCCCGTCGGTGGCCGCCGTGACGCACCCGCAGAACTCGGCCGACCCCCGCGCTCCGCAACGGCACGCGCCCCGCGCCCCGGCCTCCGCCG
Organism: Rubrobacter sp.; assembly: GCA_013815485.1. Classification (GTDB taxonomy): domain Bacteria; phylum Actinomycetota; class Rubrobacteria; order Rubrobacterales; family Rubrobacteraceae; genus JACDGB01. Next base: position 4,914 of record JACDGB010000118.1, on the reverse strand, counting down.
CTTGCTCCCGGTACTCCAGGAGAGTCTCCCGGAAGGCGCGCAACTCTTCCATCCTACGCTCGGTCTCCTCGAGCTTGCGGTCTAGGAGATGGTCCAGGCGTTGAAAGACCCTGTTGGGGATACCGTCCTCGGCGCTCTGGACCAGGCTCCGGATCTGGTCCAGAGAGAGGCCCATCAGCTTGGCCCGCCGGACGAATCCGATCTGCTCCAGCTCGCGCCACCCGTAGAACCTGTATCCCGAGTCCGTGCGACCCGCGGGTGAGATCAAACCTATCTCCTCATAGTAGCGAAGCGTCTTTGCCGGCATATCCACCAGCCGAGCTACCTCGCCGATTTTTAGAGCCGCCTCTCGCATGGACCTATGCCTTTCCGCCACTTGGGAGGCATTGTAAACCTTCCAGCTACTGGAAGGTACAGACGATGACGAAATTTGGGGATTTCGAGGTATCTTCTCCGTCTCTCCGCGGCGCTCGCGCATCATTGTGGCCGACGAGGTTCAGCCGCCGCTCACGTCGAAATAGGGCGTGGCGGTGTAGAGGACGTAGGCGGCGACGGCCAGGAGGGCGATGCCGGTCAGGTAAGGCGTCACGCCGCTGAAGCGCGCGAGACGGCCGGAGAGCTTCGCCACCCGTTCCGAGAGCGCCAGAGGGAAGAGGGGCAGCGAGAGAGCGAGGCCGAAGGCGAAGAGCGTGGCGAAGCCCCAGAGCGCGCCGGAGGCGGCGCTCCGCCCGAGGAGGCCGACGATCAGGGGGTAAGCGCAGGCCGGAAGGTTGAGGCCGAACAGGAAACCCAACCCCAGCGAGTGATCTTCCCGGTCGGGAAGCAGCCGGTTCGAGTGGAGACGGCCAAAGAGACCCCACCGAAAGCGGGCGTTCACTATGACGGCGACACCCAGCGCCAGGTACAGCAGCCCGAGGATGAGCCAGAACCCCTTCTGGGCGGAGAGAACGAGTCCGCCCAGGAAGGCCACCCCCAGCCCAAAGAGCCCCAGGACCACCGAACGGCTCAACGCGAACCTGACGGTCTCCCGGAGCCGCGTGGCGTGGTTCTTCCCGCGCAGAGAAGCCAGAAAAATCCCGTTGGCCCCCACCGAGCAGGGTTCGACGAAGCCCAGCAGCCCCAGCCCGAACGCCAGTGCCAGGAACGAGATCTCACCCATCGTCCGCCGCCTTCATCACCGTACAGGCTAGTAGCGCAGCTTGTAGCCGCGTCGGAGGAGCTCCGTGGTGGCCAGGAACGACAGCAGGGCGAAGACGATCAGCCCCGCCAGGGCCGGGTACGGGGGAACGTCCGAGATGCCCAGGGCAGCGAACCGGAAGGCGTCTACGGCGTAGAAGATGGGATCTAGGTACGTGGCAACCCGCAAAGGGAAGGGCAGCATCTCCACCGAGTAGAAGACCCCGCCCAGGAACGCCAGCGGCTGGATGACGATGCTGGTCATGAAGAAGATGTGGTCGATGCGCGTGGCCAGCACCCCGGCCACAACGCCCACGGACGCGAAAACGACGCTCACCGCGAGACCCGTGACCAGGAGGAGAAGGGGATGCTCCGCCGGCAGGCCCACCAGCGGTATCGCCAGGGCTAGCGTGCCCGCGCCCACCAGCATCCCCCTCGAGACGCCCCCCAGTACGTAGGCCAGGGCTATCTGCAGCGGGGTCATGGGGCTTATGAGGACGTCGTCCACATAGCGCTCGCGCTTTGCGTCGAACAGGCTCGAAGAAGTGTTGCCATAGGAGGCCGTTATCAAGCTCATCAACACCAGGCCCGGAAGCACGAACTCCAGGTATGGGACGCCGTCGACCTCCCGAATGCGGCTCCCCAGTCCGTACCCGAAGACCACGATGTAGAGCAGGGAGGTGAGGAGCGGTGAGAGCAGGGTCTGGGTCCAGACCTTCGTGAACCGCCTGACTTCCCGCGAGAGGAGCGTTCGGAAGGGTATGCCGAAAAGCCCGGGCGTTCCTGCTCCTTCGTCTTCGACCGCCTTTGGGTTGTGGCTGATCCGCTGTCTCCTCCTCGCGAGTCTCTACCCGACTCGAACACCATGCGCCAGATTATATTCGCAACCAGGCCCTGAAGGTCCGATGTCCCGGCTCGCTCAAAAATGGGCAGCGTTTTCGTTGCATACACCTCAAAGCTTCCGGTAGACTGCAAGCTTAGGTAAAGCAAGTTGGGAGGTGCTAAAAAGATCGTGCAAAGGATGACGCTGTGGTTGGGACTTGCGGTCGTAGGCGCAGCATTGCAACTTTACGCTATAACCTCTGACTTTTACGTGTTCGAGGGAGAGACCAACGATGCGTGGTACGGTATTCCGCACGCCTCGGACTTGATGTTGCTCTCCGCGCTCGTGGCGGTTGTGTTGTTCGCTTTGACGGTCATCGGTCGCAACCCGATCGGCGGGCGCGGCGTCGGCCTCTTCGTCGGGATAGTGGGTTCGCTCGCTACCTTGCAGCTCGGGTACCGGATGATCGTGCCTCCCTTCGACGGGTTCGTTCCGCCGAACTCGGACATCATCGGGAGCGGCTGCCTGTTTTATTGCCTGCCTTCGCAGGCCGTGGACGCGCAGCTTTTGCCGGGGATCTGGATCGGCTTCATCGGCTGCCTGGCGGTGGCGGCGGGCGGTTTCCTCCACGCTTTCAGCGGCACCGCCCGAAACACACGGGCCAATCCCTGGATCGCGCGCTCCCAGACCGGAATGACGCCCTGGCTGGGGCTGGCGGTGCTGGGAGCGATAGGGCAGTTCGTGTTCGGGTACACCTTCTTCACCTTTTACATCACGCCCGGAGACGCCGGCGGGGAGACATACTGGAGCGGGTGGCTGCCATCGCCGCACACAAGCAGTATCATCCTCGGACTCACCGTGGCAGTCGCCGCTTTGGCATGGTACGCGTCGCGTGGGAAGGCGCCGTTGGGGCCTATGGCTTTCGGTGGACTCATAGCCGGGCTGGGACTCCTTTCGACGTACCGCATTTTCTTCAGCATCATCGAACCGCCGTTCGGAGATGGCGCGAACATCGGCTTCGCGGCCTACCTCTCGCTGCTCTCGGCGATCCTGATCATCGTCGCGGGCATCATCCATGCCATCACCCAAAGAGCCACGGCGAGAACGAGCGCGCCCAACGTAATTTGAAAAGAGCGCAGAAAAGGGCGGGAGGAAACCACCTCCCGCCCCTTCGTCATGCTGCCGAACCTAGACGTTTAGGAGTTCGCGCTCCCGCTCTTCCTCGGGAACCTCGGCGGCTTCCACGACTGGCTCTTCCAGCGGAGCCTGCGTCGCGGGGGAGTTTCCCCAGCGGCGGAACATCCACATCCCGACAGCGAGGAATGCCACGAACGCCAGAGTCAGAGGGAAAGCCTCCGCAAGCGTGATGCTCCCGAAGAGTTCCGCGGAACCCATCGACCCGGATCCAACCGAGTCGGCGCCGACCGCTGTGCCGCCTCCCGCGGGAGCGGCGCAAAACGCCGCACCCGGAGACAAGCGTTCCAACGCGGCCTTCATCTTGCGGGGTTTTGACTCCCCCATAGTCAACCTCCTCCTTGTTCGCTACATTGGCATTCTATCATTCTTCCGGCCACACAAGAGTCCCGACGAACGGCCACACCGCATCCCAGTCGAAACCGACCCCGATAGAGCATAAGAGACAGTTTCGGGAAGGAGCCACGACCCCCGCAAACAAGAGATTACTGGTCAAGCTCACTAGCGCCGCCGCGCTCCTGGGCATGCTCATCGTGATCACGAGGGTTACGGGACTGGCGCAGTACCTGAGTCTGGAAGAGATAGGAAGGCTGGAGGATTGGATCGAGAGCCTCGGTCCCGTTGCGCCTCTGGTCTTCATCACGGTCTACGCCGCAGCGGCCGTGGTTTTCCTGCCAGGAACGCCGCTAACGCTTCTCGCTGGTTTGGCCTTCGGTCCTTTCTGGGGGACGGTGTGGGCTCTGTCTGGAGCCACCGCGGGAGCGACCCTGGCATTCCTCTCCGGGAGGTACATAGCTCGCGGCGCGGTAGAATCCTGGGCGGAAGGCAGCGAACCTCTCAAGCGGTTGGATGAGAAAGTCGAGAGGCAGGGCTGGAGGATACTCGTGATCACCCGCCTCGTGCCCCTCTTCCCGTTCAACCTCCAAAACTACGCCTACGGACTCACCAACATCAAGCTAGGCACCTACATAACCGTATCCGCGATCTGCATGACGCCGGGAGTAGCCATTTATGCCGTCGCGGGCGGTTCTCTGACCAGCGGAGACCTCACAAAAGCCTTCGTATACCTGGGGATAGCGGCGGTATTCTTCGTGCTTGTCTCTCTGATCTCCAGTCGGCTCAAAAAGAGGTTCCTGGACCAACCGGAGGATTGATGCAGAGTACTGCAACCTGCTACTGACAAACGTGAGTGAAGCACGTGAAGCGCCGTGCGCCTCGTCGCACAAGGACTTTACCTGGGGATATGCCGGCTACGCCAGACGCAGGCATGTCAGCCGTCTGTTTCGCCACAGCAAGCAAGGCTACAATGAGTCGGGAGGAGACAACCGAGAGGCAGGGAGGATTTATGGGAGCCGGAATAGAACTCTACACAACGGCGGGTTGTCAGTACAGCGACGCGGCCCGTGAAGACCTCGAATGGCGCGGCGTGGACTTCGTAGAACACGACGTCGAACAAGACTCGGAGGCCAGAGAACGAATGCTCGGGATCACGGACGGTAATAGAACCGTGCCCGTGATCGTCGAAGAGGGCAAACCTCCAAGGATCGGCTGGATGGGCCAGGGATGCTTTATCTGAAGCGGATAGCGGAAGGCGGGCTATCCGCGCCGGTCAGCACTTCAGCTTGTCAGCTTTTTGTTCTTGCTGATTGCTGACCGCTACTCGGAGAGCCACCGGGCCACGTCCGGGGCGTGGTAGCTGATGATGATCTCCGCTCCCGCCC
>JACDGB010000117.1 GCA_013815485.1 Rubrobacter sp. | reverse complement strand
GCGCCCATCCTGGCCCCGCCTGGCTCCAGGGCGAAGTCCCGGATCTCCGCCATCGCATACCCAACCGTGTAACTGTTTAGCGTCCGAAAAGCATGCAGCGCCATCCGAGGCTCGAAACCAGCCTCCCGCAATGTCTTGAGAAACTCCTCCGCCAGCCATACTCCATACATCGCCTCAGGCGGGCGCGTTATGAGCAACGGGAAGATGTCGGGGTGCGCGTGCGCGAGCCGCCGGAAACGCCGGTACGCCTCCCGGATGCGCTCCTCCCAATCTTCGCCCTCTGGCGGGACCTCCAGATCCCCCAGCAAAACCTCCACCATCCCATCGAGCAACGCGCCCTTGTTCGGGACGTGGTTGTAGAGCGACATCGCCTCCACCCCCAACTCACTCCCGAGCTTTCGCATCGAAAGAGCCTCCAATCCCTCCCGATCCACGAACCCCACCGCCGCCTCCAGAATCCGCCGCCGCGAAAGCGGCCGCCGCCTCGTTGCCGCCATCCAAAACCTCCATCCGCCTGAGCCCTTGACAGCTTACAGCATAAGCAGTATCTTTACGACGTAAATATACAGCGTAATAACAATGCTTGTCGATGAACTCCCGTCCACGCTGCCGTGGTCTAGTCAGGTATCATCAAGGCACCGTTCGGCCCCATGATTCCCTGTGGAAAACTGGACCTTAGCTTCTCCGCGTACCCTGGACCTTTTGCCTGCTCGCAGCGGTTCAGGCGCAGCAGCGTGTTCCCGTTCATCTGAGTGGGCAGGGCTTTGGGTGACCGTCCGGTGCTTTTCAGCAACACGGCGCCCTCTTTGACGCCCGGTGCTACTCTCCGGCCACGTTCGGTATGGACGATCTCGAAAGCCTTGCTCTTTCGCAGGGCTGCTGGCAATTGCAGGATGCCGGGGAACACGTAACTACCAGATATCGCTACGTACTCGGAGTTGCTCTGGCGTGCCTGATCCAACAGATTCGGCATGGACAGCGAGATGACTCTACAATTGCCTATCGTTTGAACCCAGACCGCGTCGGGTGGTATTCTGGAGACGGCGTTTTGCTCAGGGTCGCATCTTATCTGGATGTTTGGCCTCGGCTGACATATCGCCTGGTCCAGTTGCAGTTGTGTCCACTCGTGCCGTCCGCCGTCCAGGAACATCAGGTAATTAGCCTGCGCCGCGTTGATCGCGGGCTCGGAGACGACGAGTACGTGTTCTTCTTCAGGCACGTTCCGGGCCATCCAATCCACCATCCTGGTTTCCTGGACCGCTACCCTATGTTTCCCGGATAACTCGCCAACGAGGCTTTCGGGGAGCAGAGCCTGGACTCTTCCTACCGAGGCCGCAAGCAGCAAGACCGTCAATGTAGCGGCGGCGACTGCCCCCATCAGGCGGGCTGAGTAACCGCGTCCCCGCAACGCCGCCCCGCCAGCGTCCACTATGAGCACGGCTAGGGCGCAGAACACGAGCGTCTGGGGAACAAGGAACTGGCGCGGGGCCCAGCGTTCCACCGTTACCAGCAAGCACACAGGTGTCTGGAAGAGTAGCGCGAGCGCGAGCAGCCTCCATGCTCCGCCGTGCTGGATCGCCTTCCAGACCACGTACCCGAGGACCACCAACAACATGGGCACGACGATGATGCTGGGCTCCAAGAGTTGGGTCAGATACCGGCGCAGCATCCCGATGGACACTTTGGATAGCGCGTGGGTTGCCGTGGCGAGCAGCATGCCGGTTAGCGTGACGGTCCACGCGAGCGTTACAAACCAGCCGGTCCACCGGCGCCGACGTTCGTTGGCCAGGAAGCGGGCAGCCATTCCAGAGGCATAAGCTCCGGCCGCAAGGAGTAGAAAGATCGCGGTCGCTATCAGGATCGGGAGCTGAAACGGGACCGGCAACCGGTCTATAAGGTACACATCTCCGCTTGCCACCCACGCCCACGCCCACCAGGGCAAGCATGCGAGGGCCACGCCCAGGTAGTGCCAGAGTGCTGTGCGGAGGTCCCAGTCGAGCAGCAGCACCGCGAGCAGGGCGAGGGGGAGGTTAGCCAGGGCGGTCTCTTTGGTCAGTATCGAAAGCCCGAGTAGCATGCCAGAGAGCAAGGCAAGAGGCCCACTGTTTCTGTTTATGGCCGCCAGTAGGGTCAGCAGAGACAAGACGTAGAACGTCAGCAGCGCGGCGTCTATGTTGAAGGGGATCGTAGCCATCACGTTGAAGCCAAAGAGGGTGAGAAGCGCGGCGGCTATCAGGGCGGGGAGGGGGCCGGAGATCCGCTTGACCAAAAAGTAGGCCAGAAGCGGGTTGAGTAGCGCCAGCAAGCGCATCGCCCACGCCAACTCCGCCGTGTCGCGCCCGAATACAAGAATGAGGGAGCCGAGCAGAGCCGGCATGACCGGGCCGTGGCCGCCGTTGAACTCCGAGATGTCGTTCAGGTTCTCCAGACCTCGACCGGAGATGAGTTGCGAACCAGCGAGCAGGTAGCGAGCGGCATCATTCCCGATGACCGTCCAGTGGATTCCGAACCACGCCAGCGATGGCACGCAGAGGACCGCGATGAGGGCAATGACCACCAAGTCCGCCCAACCGAACGGGGAAGACTCGCTGCCAGGCAACCAGGATTTCCAGGATCTTCTCCCCGCCGAGTTTATGCGAACATCTCCTCTTTTATATCCGGGAGTCGAACTTCGTAGCTCGCTTGTCTACAGCGTGCTTCATAGTAACTGAACAACTTCACGGTAACTGCGCTGCTCGAAGAAGTCCCTGGCGTCCGAGGCCATCACCGCCGTGAGAACCAGGATTACCACCGGGCAGGTCAGCAGGGGTTCTCTCATCAGCTTACGATTCTTTCTGGCTCGGCGTTGGGCGGGGACAATAATTCGGCCTGATCACGGCCCAAGTCAGGATTGCGGTCATCGTGGTCAGGAAGTTCGCCTTCTACGGACTCGCCGACCGGAGGCTTCACCCTCAGGTCATGGCGTCAACCTGCGGACTTCTATTCGTAGAGGCTGGCCCGGCTCTTCTGTTGCTCGATGGTGCTCTTTATCCGGCGGGCGTCGGGGAGGGCCATGCGGTCGAGTCTGTACACCCTGCCGGTGTTCTCCTGGATGGTCAGGGTGACGTTGACGAAGCCGCGGACACCGACGGACGAAATGTCCCTGAGTTTCACGTTCTCGGTGTTCTGGCCCTGCCAGCCGCTGCGCAGCTCGACTCGATCCTCGAAGACGATGACGATATTGTTATTGTGGCCCGTGGCCTGCGTGATCGGTCTTTCCAAAAACCTGCCCTCCGTGATCTTCTAACGCGACGTTCGTCACAGGATACAGCAAGACCCCGAAGAGTTGGCCTCGGGGTCCTGCTGTACGAAGTGACGCGGGCCGGAGTTGTGGATTGTGGACGGCCCGCGAAAGGTTTTTTTGCTAGCTCGTGCGCTCCGCTGCGGGCTTCGACTGGCGACTGCCGTTCCCGCTGCCATTCTGGTAGTCGGTGGCGACGAGGTCGGGATATCCGAAGACGCCGTGCTCGTGGATATCGAGGCCGTCGAGTTCCTGGTCGGGCTTGACCCGGATGCCGATGGTCGCCTTCAGGGCGGCGAAGACCGCGAGCGAGGCAATGAAGACGAAGCCGCCGCACGCCACTATACCCAGGGCCTGGATGCCGAGCTGGTAGAAGCCGCCGCCGTAGAAGAGGCCGGGCTGGCCGATGACCGCCAGTTCGGGCGTGGTGAACAGGCCGGCCGAAAGCGTGCCCCAGATGCCGCCCATGCCGTGCGCCGCGATGGCGCCGAGTGGATCGTCAACCCCTATCTTGTCCACGAAAACCAGGGTGAGGTACATGATGACGCCAGCCACGAAACCAATAACTATCGAGGCCCACGGCGCGACGAAGGCGCATGGGGCGGTGATGGCGACGAGGGCCGCGATGGCGCCGTTGCCACCCATCCCGACGTCCACGTTGCGCCGGTAGACGTAGCTCATGATCATGGCCCCAAGCACGCCAGCCGCCGCGGCCAAAGTGGTTGTGACGGCGATGTCGGCGATCTCGGGCACTGCGGCCATTGTGGAGCCAGGGTTGAAGCCGTACCAGCCGATCCAGAGTATCAAGACGCCGAGGACCGCAAGCGGCATGTTGTGGCCGGGGATGGTGACGGGGTTGCCATCATCATCGTACTTGCCGAGCCTGGGGCCGAGCAAGAGGGTTCCGGCCAGCGCCGCCATTGCGCCGGAGAGGTGGACGACGGTCGAGCCGGCGAAGTCCTGCATTCCGAGAGATCCGAGCCAGCCGCCGCCCCAGATCCAATGTCCCACCAGCGGGTATATGAGCCCGGCGAAGACGACCGCGAAGATCACGTAAACCGCGAACTTGGTCCGCTCCAGCATGGTGCCCCAAACGATGGCGAGCGAGACCGCGCAGAATGCCACCTGGAACAGGAACTTGGCCGAGAGCGGCACCTGCGTCCACGAGAGCCCGGCGAACACGCTGTTGACCTGGCCCTCTGGCACGGCAAGGAAGAAGCCTTGAGTCCCGATGATCGAGTTGAGCGCGCCTCCGTCGGAGAAGGCGAAGGCGAAACCCACGGCCCAGAAAAGAAGCGCCGCGATGGCGAGGTTCACCAGGATCTTGGCTACCACGCTCCCGACGTTCTTCATCCGGGAGAACCCAACCTCCAGCATCGCAAAACCCGCCTGCATGAACAAAACCAGCACGGCCGCCACGATGACCCACATAGTATCCATCGCCAGCGACAGATCCGCGACCGTCGGGCCGTCCTGGGCAAACGCCAGCGCCGGCAAAGCCAGCACCAGAAGCAGGGTCGTAACCGTAAGTAAAGCAAGCCTCCGCAAGAGTTCCTCCTTCTGAAAGAGAAGTATGTACGCTGGGTAAATAGTCTATGCGCCACCCCCACTATGTTCTTTGGCCCCGTGTACAAAGATGCGGTCTTCGACAGGGGCTGGAGTTCTACAGGAAGTACAACAGTGGTCGGCTTTCAGCAAGTTCATCTTTGCGAACGGTGGCTTCGCGGCGCTTGAGCGATTCGCCAGATTCCACGACTGAACGGACGGTATCGTTGTCCGACTGCCAGGCACGCCGAAAACGGTGAGCTGAATGCTGACCGCTCCGGCCGTTAGCGGTCGGAGAAGCGGGAGGGTTGTTCGGGGACGCGGCCCAGGAGTTGCATGACTTTTATGCCGAGCGTGAGGCTTTCGCGGTCTTCGCTCTTGTCCACGTCGAGGCCGGTTAGTTCGCCGACGCGGTCGAGACGGTAGCGGATGGTGTGGCGGTGGGCGAAGAGGTCTGCGGCGGTCCTCACGGTCGAGGCGTCGTTCTTGAGGTAGGTGACGAGAGAGTGGACCAGCTCCGTGCCGTAGCGCGAGTCGTAGGCGACGACCGGCCCGAGAGTCTCGTGGTAGAAGGACTCCAGTTCATCGGGGTCTTCTTGAAGGACGCGGAACAGGAGTTTGTAGGTGCCGGCGCCTTCGAAGGTGGAGACGGAGGAGGGGCCGTTTATGCGGTGCCCGATCTCCAGCGCCACCTCCGCCTCGGAGTAGGCGTCGGGAAGGGTGGCCGGATTTCGAGCATAGCGGCCGCTGCCGATGGAGACCGTGAGGTCGGGGAGGAGGCCCTTGACGTTGCGTTGAATCCTCCCGGCCAGCCCTCGCGCACGCTCGGGGAGTTCGCCGGGCGTCTCTCCGGGCGAATCGTTGGAGCCCAGAAAGAGGATCACGTTGTCTGAGCGGGGGCCGATCAGGAAGTTCGAGAACAACTGGCGCGCCTGCATCCCGACCGCGTCCGCCAGCCGCCGTTTGAGTTCCTGGATGGCCGGTTCCTTGAGCTTGCGGCGTTCCAGGTAACGGGCGAAGTCGTCTATGTCCACGATTACGACGAGCGCGCCGCCGGATAAATCCGCGCCCAGATAGCCGGCGCGTTGCAAAAGCAACTCCACGGAGCCGTACCGATCATTCACCAGGTCATCCACGAAATCACCGCGGATGCCAAGTTCCGTCTCCAGGCGCACCCGCTCCTTGCCGAGCTCGGTCTCCAGGATCTGACGCGCCCAGTACAGGAGCACCACGTCCTCCGGCCCCAGAGGCTTGTCTTCGAGGTCCATCCACAGGTATCCGGCCGGCGCGCCCGTCCCCACGGGAGTCCAGAACAGTTCTTGGCCTGCCGCCCGCCACCGCTCAACGGGCACGGAGAGGTAGCCATCCGGGAGCCTGGCGTATCGGTCGCGCCGCTCCCGCCGCGT
>JACDGB010000480.1:371-2237 GCA_013815485.1 Rubrobacter sp. | reverse complement strand
GGATGCGGATGTTCAAGGAAGCGTGCGAGATCATCCACCGCATGTTTACCGAGGACGACGTCGTCTTTGACGGCGAGTTTTACAAGGTGGACCGCCCCATAAACGAGCCAAAGGGCATAAGCTCGCCGCACCCGCCGATCTGGATCGGGGGCGGCGGCGAGAAGGTGACCCTGAAGCTCGTCGCCCGCTTCGGCGACGCCTGCAACGTCGGCGGCGACCTCGACACCCTCAAACACAAGTTCGAGGTCCTCAAGGGCCACTGCGAGAACGAGAACCGCCCCTATGAAGACATAACCCGCTCTACCTCCATCAACGCCTACCTGCTCGAACCCGGCGAGAGCCCGGAGGAGGCCACCAAAGAAGCTAGAGGCCCCAAGAGCTACGACGAGTACAGCCAGGAGTTCATGGTCGGCACGGCGGAAGAGATAGTCGAACGCCTGCAACCGATGGTCAGCGCAGGCGTCAACTACTTCATAACCTACCTCCCCCGAGTCGCCCACGAGCCCGAGATGGTCGAGCGTTTCGCCAGGGAGGTAATCCCGAACGTGGGTTAGGCGCTCCGTGGGTCAGGCGGGTTTGTCTACCCATTCGGGTTCCGGGGTGATGTTCGGTTCCGGCGCCTTGCCGGGTCCGTCGAGGCCTGTTGAGGTTACGGTCATCAGGGGGCGGACCTTCATGTCGTGGTCGCAGACGGCCTGGCAGGAGAGGCGGACCTTCCGGAGAAGGTCGCGGCTCCGGAGAATCTCTAGCTCGGCCTGCGTCATCTGGTCGGGCTCGCCTTCCAGGAACTCGACGCGGCAGGTGGTGCATTTCGCGTAGGCGCCGCAGCGGTGGCGTCTGTTCTATAACACAAAAACCCTGCCAACGCCCCGGTGACGCCGAAGCCCTCTGCCGTGGGCGTAACCTCGAGACGGAGCATCTTGTAAACCTTGTTCCTCTCCTGGCCCGTCAACCCGTCGAGGGCCTCTGGCAGCGCGTTAGCCCACGATTCGAGCAAGGCGTCCCTGTCCCTCTCTAGCTCCTCCCTGCGCGCCAACCTGGCCTGGAAGGCCGCAAGTTCGGCCCGTGCCAGCCGGCGCGTCTCTTCCAGGCTCTCGAGTTTCGAGCCGAGCTCTCCAAGGGTCATGAGCCCGGCGGCCTGCTGATCCTGGTAGGCGCCCCGCAGGCGGTCGCACTCGTCGAGCTTCTCCGCCCACCCCGCCGCTTCCTCCGCCGGACGCCGGATGCCGGTCTCCCGCTCCCGGTCTATCAACGCCTCCATGCCGGCCCTCACTCTTTCGGGATCCTTGAGGAGATCGAAGACGAACCCCCACACCAAGCGCTCCACTTTCTGTGCCGGTACGGCCTTACGCGAACAAGCGTCGGTGCCGTAGTCCTTGCTCCTGTTGCACCTGTAGTAGTAATAAGGACGGCTGGCCTTAGCGCTTGTAGTCTGGGTCGCCATCTTGAGTCCGCAGGAGCAACGCACGAGGCCCCTCAGCTCCCACTTCCTGGCGAAGTACTTCCTCTCCGAGCCCCGGTTGGCCGCGGCCATGGCGCGCGCACGCTCGACCAGGTCCCTGTCCAAGGAAGCCGGCACCGGTACCGCGACCCATTCCTCTCTCGGCCTCCAGACGAACGTCCTGCGCTTCTTGTAGCGCCGCGCGCCCTCGCCGTCCGGCTCCGAGACGGTCTCGCTGCGCACCTTCTGCCGGTTGTACCATTGGACGCCGTATTGCCTAGAGGGATCGATCCGTGCCAGCGTCTCTGGGCTCGCCAACTCGGAGATTTCCTCGTAAGTGCGCGGCAGATAGACGTCGCTCTCCAACAACCGCCGGAGCACCCGCAAGGCCCACGTCTGGCCGCCCTTGGGCGACGAGATCCCTT
>JACDGB010000480.1:0-361 GCA_013815485.1 Rubrobacter sp. | reverse complement strand
CCTCGGCCGCCATCCGGAAGATCTTCTCGACAACGGCCATCTCCGACTCGCAGACGACCAGGCCGTCCTTGGCGGCGTTGAATCGAAATCCGTAGTTCGGGGTAGACGCCATCACGCGCCCTTCGCGCGCCTTCTGGAGCTTTCCGCGCCTGGTCCTCTCGGCCATCTTCGCCCGCTCGTACTTGGCGAGCTGGTCCAGTATGCCGTCGGTGAGCTGCCCCTCCGGGGAGTCGTCCCCGCGGTCGTTCAGCGCTCGGATCCTGCACCCGTGCTCCTCGAGCTCCCGCCGGAGCAGGTACGCGTAGGCGGGCTCCCTGCTGAACCTGTCCCGGTCCTGCGCTAGAACGACGGAGACGCCACC
>JACDGB010000116.1 GCA_013815485.1 Rubrobacter sp. | reverse complement strand
GGGCTATACAAAGGGAGTCACCCGCTATGCCGGGCAGAAACGGACATCCAGGCCGGTTCGACGCAGGGTATCGTGCCTGCGAGTTCGCGGAAACTTTGAGTGGCAACCTTTGCGAGTTATCGGGGACGGCTCGGTTCTCTGGAGCGTTGCTGTGTGAGAAGCATGCCGGGCAACTCGAGGCTCGGGAGAGGTTGGATCTCCTGAGAGGCATCGTCTCCTTTTTAGATCTGTGCCTGAGAAACGTCCGGATCAGAAACGACACAAACCTCGCGCGGCTCTTGAATGCCGAAAGGACGCGGGCCGAGTCTCAATTGGAACCCGCCCACGAAGCCTTGCGACGGACGATAGCGTGAAGTACCGGGGCAACCTTCTCAGGACGTTTGTTCCTCATCCTCGGCGGCGTGATCGGCCGCCTGTTTCACGGCCTCGATGTTCTTGACGTAGATGAAGCGCCGCCGCAGCTCGACGGCGCCTTCGTCCTGAAGATGGCCGAAAGCTCTGGTCACGGCCTCGCGGTTCGCCCCGATCATGGTTCCCAGGTGCTGATGGGTGTAGTGGGTTGGTATCTTCAGGTATCTATGCTCGCTCACCACGCCTTCGCTCTCGATCAGGAGCAGGATGAGGCTAGCCAGTCGGGCCGGAACTTCCTTGAGCGTGAGGTCCCCAAGACGGTTCTCGTAGCGACGCAGACGCTCACTGAGCAGACGGGCTATCTGTAGACCCACCTGTGGTTTCTCCAGGATCAAGCGCTCCAGATCCTCCCGGTTCATAACGGAGATCTCCGATGGCTGCATGGCCTGAGCGTATGCTCCCTGGAGTTTTTGGGCCGTCAACGCCATCTCTCCGAACACCGTCCCAGCCTCGACTATGGCGAGGGTGAACTCTCGTCCGTCGGTGGTTCTGTAGATTCGCACCTGACCCTTCTGGAGCAAGAACAACTTCTCGCTGCGAGCCTCCGGATCAAAGAATATCTCGCCCCGATCTAGGTGGATGTCCGAAAGCTGCCCATTCAACTGCTTTATCTCCTCGCACGACAGCGGCTCGAATATATCCACCAGCGAAAGGAGTCGAATTCGCTCTCCCGAATCCCGCTGATCTATCGGTGACATAATCCTTCTCCTGAATTTGCTACCCGTGAAGACATCCCATTCAGACTCTATTTTACATATCCTGGGGCATGGTTTTACCCAGCGTTTAATCGCCTCGTCCGCACGGAACGTTTGGTGCGGCAGAACACCATGTATCCACCGGCACGGAATTTTGCTCGGTCTCGTGGCATATTATCTGTCCGGGTTAGTTTCCACGAAAGCGGAGCTTCTGGCGAGGGTTCCATGGAACAAGGGGAAAGGGAGGAAACCAACCCGGCATCTAGTCTCTACCACCCTACGAAGACAAATAAATGGAGGAAGATGGAGGAGCGCGAGGACGGCATGAATGACCATCCCATCCTATTGGCGGAGGACAACCCAGACGACGTGATGCTCACGCGGCGCGTCTTCGAGAAGGCTGGTATCCAGAACCGGATAGTAGTGGCGCGGGACGGGGTCGAAGCCCTGGATTATCTGTTTGGCGTGGGAGATTACGCCGGAAGGGACACCGATTTCATGCCGAAGTTGGTCCTGCTCGACCTGGCGATGCCCCGACTGAACGGCGTGGACGTATTGAGGCGCATACGGGCCAGCATGCGGACGAAGGCTCTGCCGGTCCTCCTCCTTGCCGGAAGTGAGGAATTAAACGTGCTCAACGATCACGGGCTGTCGGCTGACGGTTACGTCCGCAAACCGCTGGACTTCATTCAGCTTTCGGACATGGAGCGGCAACTGGGCTTCCGGTGGCAGGTCAAAGCCAATGCTTGAGTCCCTCAAGGCGAAGCGCGGAGTACCCGGCAGAAAGCAAAGAGAGGCCAGGGAAGCCTTGAAGAAGTCCAAAGAGGTCGTGGAGCTTCTAGATCTCGCCTTCACGTTGATGTCCGAAGACGATCCGGCGCAACCCGCGGCCGCGCATCTCTACGTCGCGCTGTGGGAAGCTGAGATCCGCGCGAATACGCTGGAGGACTGGTACGGACGGACTTACGGAACTCCCGAACGTGCGCGGGAAGAGGCGCATGGAGCGGTAATCTCCTCCAGGTGAAGAAGGCTCCTCGGGAGATAAAGCGCGTGACCCCGGAGAAAGCTTGACCGAGCATAAAGGCGCGGATAAGCAATGGTCACGGATAAGCTGCGAAGTTCCTCCCGACTCCCGTGAAGGTGTTTGCGGCAGCCGGGCGAGCTACGAAGACGAATTTAAATCCGGATTTGGCCGTCCACGGAGAGGCCAGTCTGGATGGAAGCTTGTTCCATCAGCGAGGCGCGGTCGAGGATGGCGATCTGGCGGTTCCGGGTCTCGATATGACCGTCGCGCTGGAACTCGCTCATCACCTTCGAGACTGCTTCGCGGGTGGAGGCGATCATGTTAGCCAGGTCTTGATGCGTGAGACGCACCTGGAGGACCGTGCCAGCCCCGTTCTCCTGGCTCCCGAAGCGGTCGCCGAGGTTGAGGAGCAGCGTGGCGAGGCGGGTTGACACTTCGCGGTGCAGTAAGCTCTCTATGACCTCGTCGGACTGCCGCAGACGTTCGGAGAAGGACGAGAACAGCTTGAGGGCGAACTCGGGCTGGCTCTTCACTACGTTCTCGATAGACGCCTTCTGGATGCTGGCGACCCTGGTCTCAGCCACGGCCTCGGCGAACACGTCCTGCCAGCGGCCCTCAACCAGCGAGAGCTTGCCAAACACGCCGCCTTCTTTGAGTAGCGCGGTCGTCGCCTCCTTGTAATCGCCATAGATTTTATACAGCCGAACCGCGCCGGAGAGTACGAAGTAGAGTTGGTCATCTGGGTCTCCGGGGGCGAAGATCATATCTTTGGGATCGTAGCGGCGCTCGACCGACTTCAAGCCCACTTCCTCGAAATCCACGAGATCAAACCCCTCCGGAGCGGTTGTGGTGGCGAACCCTCCGGTGTCATGCCCGTAAAGCATCTGGCTTGCCCACCTCTCTACTAAAACCATCCTTCTCGACGCATCGCCCGAGCCTGTTCTTCGATTGGCTTGATCGGACTATTGCGCATTATACCCGAGATGCAACCGCTGATAACCAGTTTCGCAATCCGTTTATCAAAAGGTATTCGGAAGACGGTCAGGCCGCCCTACGGCTCCACCGAAGCTCGACGCCTCGGCGCTTGGCGACGAAGAGCAGGTCGTCGCGCAACGCATCCGTATCCTTGTCGTAGATGGTCACGATGCAGAAGCCGGTATTTCGGTAAGCCCAAACGAAAGGCGCGAGGTCACCGGCGACCCGACGCTCCGTAACGAGCCCCCAGGCGTCGCCCAGCTCCAGCCGACGCTCCGGGAGGTCAACGGACAGCCGCCACCCTTCCTCCGTCGGCACGTCGAAGTATCCTGGGAGGTTGCCGGCGGGAACCATGCAGTCGCGCAGGTCCGCCGCGTAAGCTCTCTTGTGCGCCTCCACCCCAGCCAGGTACTCGGTGTCGTCTACATGACGTGGGGAGGACGGAAAGTACAATCGGTCCTTTGTCACCCGCGCGCCCTCTGGCGGATAGAAGCCGACGAACGGGACCGGCGAACGCCACAGGTGCTGAATGACGCCGAGCGTCACGTTGCGCCGTCCCGCCGGGTCTCCCGCCGCATCCGCGAAGCGCATCCCCGCCAGCTTCATGTGACGGGGCTCCCACGGATGCGGCTCGCCCAAGCTCCGCGGACGCCGCTTTCGCTTGGTTATTCGTCGAATCTCCTCCACGATCAGGACATTCTACAACCTGCGAAAAGACGTTGCCCGCGCATCGCCAGACGAGAGAAAGGGCGGAGCAATGAAGCCCCGCCCCTCGAATGCTCGAACCCGGTTGAAACTAATCGCGGCTCAAGACGATCAGGTACAAAAGCGTCAGCAGCGAAGTGAGGGCCGCCGCGATGTACGTGCAGGCCGCCGCAGTGAGCACGCGCTTCGTGCCGCTGGCCTCGCCGTGCGAGAGGACGCCGTAGCGCGTCAGCAGACCATAGGCGCGTGTAGAGGCGTTTATCTCCACCGGCAGAGTCACCACATGAAATGCCAGGATGCTGGCGAAGGCGATGATGGCGAGTTGGATCATCAACGAGCCCATCTGGGTTCCGGTGCCCATGATGATCGCCAGGAAGAACAGCGGAAACCACAACTGCCCGGCGAAGTTCACTACCGGGAAGATCCCCGCCCGCAGCTTCATCGGGACGTATCCGTTGGCGTCCTGGATGGCGTGCCCGGCCTCGTGCGCCGCCACGCTCACCCCCGCGATGGAGTTGCCCCGGAAGTTGCTCTCCGACAGCCGGATCACCTTGCTTCGGGGGTCGTAGTGGTCCGTGAGCTTCCCCGCCACCGGCTCGACCCTCACGTTGGAGAGGTTGTTGCGATCAAGGATCATACGCGCCGTCTGCTCCCCGGTCAGCCCGCTATTGCTCATCTTCTTCGAGTACTTGGAATACGAACTTCGCACCCACAACGCCGCCGCCCCAGAGATAAGGGCGCCCAGGATCATCACTACCAGATAACCGCCGAATCCCACTCGTTGTCCCTCCTTGTAGATTGCGTGAATCGAACGCTATTTTACTACACATGTATACGCCGGAACCTCCCAAAAAGTTTCCGGTTCGCCCGCAACATGACTGTTGGGAAAGCTCTTTTCTTCGATTACTCTTCGAGTGTGAACTGCTCAGGCGTGTACAGAAGAAGACGGCTCGGAGCGCTGATGGTGGCGCTCCTGGCG
Source organism: Rubrobacter sp. (assembly GCA_013815485.1). Lineage (GTDB taxonomy): Bacteria > Actinomycetota > Rubrobacteria > Rubrobacterales > Rubrobacteraceae > JACDGB01. The sequence goes on along the minus strand of JACDGB010000116.1, from coordinate 1,459 downwards.
GTCGGCATGATCTACGCCCAAACGGGTTCCGCTGATTCACCTTCGGATGTCTATACTGTGGCCTCCGGCGACACGCTCTGGGAGATCTCGACAGAACACTACTCGCCCTCAGAAGACCCTCGCGTGGTGATAGAAACCATCCGAGAGGAGAACGGTCTCATGGGATACGGCCTCCAACCCGGCCAGCGCCTGGAATTGCCCCGCTAGCCCGCGAACAAGAGCGGGAGCCTGACGGCCTTCACCCTGCGTCCCTGGCCGCTAAAATATCCTCATGCGAGAGATCAGCAGTTTCTTCGGTATCATCATCCGTATGTACTGGGAAGCTGGCGCAGTATCATAGCCCTCATTTTAACGCTTACTACCAGGATGACGTGGCGATCTACGGTGTTGATCCGGTCGAGTTGATGGGCGACTGACAACTTCTGCAAGCTGGTCGAAGCCCATTGCCGGTACAGCCATTGGAGTAGGAAGGGATGACTATGAGCCATGCAATCTATCGCGTCGAGTTGTCTCGGATCGTTGGACCATATAAACCCCGCGCGTGAAGTTCGACGATAAAACGGAGCAGACCATAGATTTCCAACCGGTTCTGGAGGGAGGCTCCGTACAGTCCCTTGCGCGCTAGAGAATTATTCGACTAGGTACGCATAGATAACGAGGTCCACACCCTGGTATGGCCGAACGGCGCGGACTTCGATCCGGCGACGCTGCACGATTGGACCGAGCTACTCCCTGAGCTAGAATCCAGGGTTCGGCAGTGGAAAACATTTTCAACATAGGAGACGGCGATGCCAAAAGCAACGACCTGCAAACTGGGCAACCGGATCGTCAGCATCGAGGACGCGCTGCTGTTGCGCGCTGGAGCCGCGAGGTGGCGCAGACCGGTCCCGGAGTTTAGTTGCCATGAATGCAACGAGCGCGTCAGGCCGCACAAGAAAGGCACGACTGGACAAGCGGCCCACTTCGAGCATCGAACCAGAAGCCCTGGATGCTCTCAGAGCGCATAGCAGCGTTTCTCGCGCCAAGTTGACGTAGAAAGTGACCGGCGAGATTAACCCCGCCGGTCGCAAGTTTTCATCCAGTCCGAATTTACTACGACTGCTGGCGAGCCTCCTGGAGGTCGTCCACGACGGACGGGTCGGCCAGGGTGCTCGTGTCGCCGAGGTCGGACTCGCCTTCGGCCACGCCGCGGAGGACGCGGCGCATGATCTTGCCGCTCCTCGTCTTCGGGAGGTCGGGGGTGAAGATGATCTCCTCTGGCCTGGCATGCGGGCCTATGGCCTTCCTGACCTGTTGTTTGAGCTCCTGGATCAGCTCGTCCGAGCCTTCCTTGTCGCCTTCGAGGATGACGTAGGCGACGATGGCCTGTCCCTTGTCCTCGTCGTTGCGCCCGATGACGGCGGCCTCGGCGACGGACTGGTGCCCCACGAGCGCGCTCTCGATTTCCATCGTGCCGATG
>JACDGB010000479.1 GCA_013815485.1 Rubrobacter sp. | reverse complement strand
CCGGATATTAATTAGCCAGCTAAGTAATTCTACTATGCGGGTATGGGAAGTCAACTATTTCGGTTGTCTGGAAGGTTTTGCGTGGTGCATCGTGAAATTCCTTTCGTTGCTGGCCTGTCTAGTTTGAAGGATGCACCGTCGGGCGTTGTGTGTCATCGGGCGCGAGGATGGTTTCTCATCCGTACTTTGGTACAGGTCGAGGATGACGGCGTTGTGGACTCCGCGGGTTGCGCGAGCCGGATTGCTTTACCATTCGGTGGAAGGAGTAGTGGAGTGGGGGAGGAGTTTGTGGTGGGAAGCGGGGAGGGGATCGAACCGGTGGATGCCGCTGAATACTTGCGGGCGCAGCCTTCCGGGCGGCGCGAGGGGGAGTTTCTGCGGGAGATTCGGGACCAGGTCGCCGCGGATGGGCGCAAGATCGTGGTCCTCGACGACGATCCCACCGGCGTGCAGAGCGTCCACGACGTGCCGGTGCTGGCCGACTGGCCGGTTGAAGAGTTGCGATGGGGGCTTTCGCAAAGGAGCCCGACGTTCTTCATCTTGACGAACTCCCGCGCCTTGCCGGAGGACCGCGCGGCGGAGATGAACCGCGAGATCGTTCGTGCGCTCGCCGAGGCCGCCGAAGACGTTGGCAAAGGCTTCATCATTATCAGCCGGAGTGACTCCACATTGCGGGGGCATTATCCGGCGGAGACCGATGCGCTGGCGGAGACGCTCGAAGAGAAAATAGACGGTGTGATCCTCTGCCCCTGTTTCTTCGAGGCGGGGAGGATCACGGTCAACGACATCCACTGGGTGCGCCAGGGTGACCAACTCATCCCGGCGGGCCTCACCGAGTTCGCCTCCGACCACAGCTTCGGGTTCGCCAGCTCGGACCTGAAAGAGTGGATCGCCGAGAAGACCGGCGGCAGGGTCCCGGCCTCCGATGTGGTCAGCATCAGCCTCTCAGACATCCGCGATGGTGGGCCGGATCCCATCTCGGAATTGTTGGTCGGCGTCGAAGGTGGCCTTCCGGTCGTGGTCAACGCGGAACACTATGGGGATCTGGAGGTCTTCGTGCTTGGTCTGCTCGATGCCGAGGCCGCTGGGAAACGCTTCATCTACCGGACTGGTCCATCATTCGCGCGGGCGCGGGGTGGGATCACGCCCCCAAGCATCCTCGGGCCGGAAGAGCTTCGTCGCCGTGGGATGCCGGGTGGGCACGGCCTGATTCTCGTCGGTTCCTACGTGCCGACCACGACCGAGCAACTACGACAAGCTCTGGCGCTTGACGATGTGGAGAGTTTCGAGATATCCGTCCGCCGGTTGCTGGAACCCGCCGCCAGGCAGGCGGAGATCGAACGCGCCGTCTCCGGGGTCAACCGGGCGTTGCGCTCGCGCGAGGTGATCGTCTACACGAGCCGGGATCTCGTGACGGCTGACTCTTTGGCCGATGGCGAGAGGTCCAACTTGGACGTGGGATCGGCGGTCTCCGACGCGCTGGTGGAGATCATGCGGCGGGTTGACCGGTCGCTTGGGTTGTCGTTCGTGATCGCAAAGGGCGGCATCACGTCGAGCGAGGTGGGCACGCGGGGTCTCGGCGTGAAGCGCGCGCACGTAGCCGGACCGCTCTTGCCCCCAGGCATCGTGCCGGTCTGGATGCTGCCGGAAGACAACGACTTCCCCGGACTGCCATACGTCATCTTCCCAGGCAACGTCGGCGGCCCCGATTCCCTGGCGCGGGCCATCGAAATTTTGCGCGAGGCTGCAAGATGAACACCGCATTCGCCGGGGCCGAGCCGGAACTATTCGTATACAAGGAGGAGAGATGACGCGCATCGGATTTATAGGGCTTGGAGCGATGGGCATGCCGATGGCGGAGTGCTTGCTCGGGGCCGGACATACGTTGACGGTCTTCGACGTGGCCGCTGACAGGATGCAGTCGCTGAAGGAGCTTGGAGCCCGTGCCTCTGGCTCGCCACGAGAGGCGGGAGATGGGATCGAGTCGCTCGTGGTCATGGTCGCCACGCAGGAGCAGGCGGAGGAAGCCCTGTTCGGGGAGAAAGGCGCGGCCCCCGCCATGACGGAGGGCTCGGTCGTTGTCCTGATGAGCACCATCGGTCCCGAGGCGGTTCGGGGGCTGACCGAACGGCTGGAGGAGCGCGGACTGCGCGCTCTGGACGCGCCCGTGAGCGGCGGCGTTGCCCGTGCGCGGAAAGGCGACCTCCTCATTATGGCGGGCGGCCCCGAGGAGTTGTTCGCGGAGTTGAGGCCGGTC
>JACDGB010000115.1 GCA_013815485.1 Rubrobacter sp. | reverse complement strand
GGGTCACCTACCCTGCAACCTGCTGTAGTCCGGGCCACCAGCAAGACCGATAAAGAAAGGACGCCGACTCTGAAGCCGACGTCCTTTTCTCTGCTCTTCTACGATGCTTTCTCCACGTCGTCGGAGTAGGAACCGGAGCGGGCGGCGGCGTTCATCTTCGCCCTGTGGCGGAAGACTTTCTGGGCGGCCTCGATGTTACCGGCCTTGCCGCCCCAGATCTCCATCGGCTGCTCCTGGAGCGCCCTGGCGTAGGAGAATGATAGCTCCCACGGAAGCCTGCCTTCGTAGAGGCGATTCATGGCGTCGAGGTGCTGCGTGGCCTGCAAGAACCTCTGGCCGCCGGAGAGAAACGCGATGCCGGGGACGGCTGCGGGCACGCTCCGCAAGAGACATTCGACCGTGGCCCTGGCGACTTCTTCGACGCCGGACTGATTGTCCGCCGCTTTACCCGAGATGACCATGTTCGGCTTGAGGATCATGCCCGTCAGTTCCACGCCATGCTCGTAGAGATGGCCGAAGGTGCGGCTGAGCGTCCGCTGCGTGGCGTCGTAGCATTGTTGGATGGAGTGGTTCCCGTCTATGAGAACCTCCGGCTCCACGATGGGGACGAGGCCCGCGTCCTGGCAGAACGCCGCGTACAGCGCGAGTGCTCGGGCGTTGGCGTCTATGCACCGGTCGGTCGGGATGCCGTCGCCGATGGTGATGACGGCCCTCCATTTGGTGAAGCGGGCACCCATCTCCCGGTACTCTTCGAGCCTTCCGGCGAGCTTGTCGAGACCCTGGGTGAACTTTTCGCCGGGTGACAGGGGCATGTCAACGGTGCTACCGTCCACCTTGATGCCCGGCATCACCCCCTGATCCAGGAGTATCTGGGGGAGCGGCGTTCCGTCGGAAGTCGTCTGGCGGATGGTCTCGTCGAAGAGGATCACGCCAGATAGATACTCCCCTATGTCCGGCGTGGTGAAGAGCATCTCTCGGTAGTCGCGCCGACTATCCTCCGTGGACTCGATGCCGAGGGCTTCGAACCTCTTGCCTATGGTCCCGTGGCTCTCGTCGGCAGCCAAAATGCCCCGGCCCGGCCCCACCATCTCCCTCGCGGTATTCTCCAGCGTCTGCAAATCCATCATGCCTCCCTTTCCGTCTGTTAGCGTATGTTTTACCCGATTGGCGAAAAGATAACGTGGCCGCGAACGAATAGATCACCTCCTTCCTGTTTTCAATGAAAGCCTGCGAGGTGGAGTTCTGAATTGGATCACCGCACCATCGCTCGTTTTGGAGATTTTCCGGCATGAGCAGAGCGAAGGCGTTGAATGTGGTACGTTCGGGGGCAGGATCGTCCGTAGACGCGCCGCCCGAGCGGCGGGAGGAGACCATGACCAACCGGCTCGCCAACGAGACCAGCCCGTACCTTTTGCAGCACAAGGACAACCCCGTGGACTGGTATCCGTGGGGCGAGGAGGCCCTCTCGCGGGCGCGGAACGAGGATCGGCCAATCATGCTCTCCGTCGGCTACTCCGCCTGCCACTGGTGCCACGTGATGGAGCGCGAGTCCTTCGAGGACGAGGCTACCGCGTCCATCATGAACGAACACTTCATCAATATAAAGGTGGACCGCGAGGAGCGGCCGGATATAGATTCCATCTACATGTCAGCCGTCCAGGCCCTCACCCGCGGCGGCGGCTGGCCGATGACGGTCTTCATGACCCCCGATGGGGCGCCGTTCTACGGCGGCACGTATTTCCCGCCCGCTCCTCGCCACGGACTGCCCTCCTTCCAGCAGCTCCTCGTGAGCCTCGCCGACGCCTACGAAAATCGCCGAGATGAGATCCTGAAGAGCGCGGATTCCGTGCGCGAATATCTCCAGGCCGCCACCGGCGCCGCCATCCCGAAGTCCGAGACGCTGGAGACGGAGATCCTGGACAACGCCGCCCGGTCTCTCCTTTTCCAGCTCGACCGGCGCTCCGGAGGCTTCGGCGGCGCGCCCAAGTTTCCGCAGACGATGAACCTGGAGGTGCTGCTCAGGCACCATCACCGCACCGGAGACGAGGCCGCGATCTCCGGGGTGGAACTCACGCTGCGGAAGATGGCGGACGGTGGAATCTACGATCACCTCGGTGGCGGCTTCGCCCGCTACTCCGTGGACGCGCACTGGCTCGTCCCGCACTTCGAGAAGATGCTCTACGACAACGCGCTTCTCTCCCGCATCTACCTCGAAACATTCCAGGCCACAGGCGACCCGTTCTACCGCCACGTCGCCGAAGAGACCCTGGATTACGTCCTGCGCGACATGACGAGCCCCGAGGGCGGCTTCTACTCCGCCGAAGACGCCGACTCCGAAGGCGAGGAAGGCAAATTCTATGTCTGGACGCCAGACGAAATAAAGGACGTACTCGACCCAGAAGACGCCGAACTGGCGATGCGTTTCTGGGACGTGACCGAACGCGGCAACTTCGAGGGCAAGAACATCCTGAATGTCCCCCGTCCTCCCGAGGCCGTCGCCGCCGAGTTCGGTCTCTCCGAAGCGGAACTGTGGAACCTTATCGTGGAGATCCGGGCGAAGCTCTTCAAGAGGCGAGAAGAGCGGGTCAGGCCGGCTCGCGATGAGAAGATACTAGCCGCGTGGAACGGATTGATGCTCCGCTCCCTGGCTCTCGCTGCCCGCGTCACCGGCCGCGCCGACTACCGCGAGGCCGCCGAGAGGAACGCCGCCTTCATACTTGAAAAACTGAAGAGCGATGGTCGTCTGCGCCGCTCGTACAAGGACGGTCGGGCCCGCTTCAACGGCTATCTCGAAGACTACGCGATGGTCGCCGACGGACTCGTGGCGCTGTATGAGGCCACCTTCGAGGCACGTTGGCTCTCCGCGGCCGGCAACCTGTGCGATGCTACGAACGATCTCTTCTGGGACGAGGAGCGGGGAACCTTCTACGACACTCCCACCGACCACGAGACACTCATCACCCGCCCGCGCGACGTATACGACAACGCCGCGCCGTCTGGTACGTCGGTGGCGGCGGACGTGCTGCTCCGGCTCGCGCTCCTCCTCGACCGCGACGACTATCGCGTCCGGGCCGAGACCGTCCTAGAAGGACTAAGCGGTGGCATGGAGAAACTTCCCTCAGCCTTCGGTCGGCTCCTCGCCGCCCTCGACTTCCACCTCTCGCGCCCGAAGGAAGTCGCCGTGGTTGGCGGCCCCGAAGCGGAAGATACGAAAACTCTCCTGGGCGTCATCTTCGACCGTTACCTGCCCAACAAGGTCGTCGCGGGCCGGTCCTCGGACGGTGGTGCCGCCTCTTTCATCATCCCGCTCCTCGCCGACCGCCCGATGCGCGATGGTCGGGCCACCGCCTACGTCTGCGAAGGCTACGCCTGCCAGAGTCCGACCACCGATCCGGAAGAACTGCGGAGGCAGCTCACTGGCTCATGATCGCCGGTTCAGTCGAACTCACGCCTCGATGAAGAGCGCGGGGCCGGGCCGAGCCTTCGACAGAGCATCCGAAGCCTTCTCCGCCAGAGGAGCGAGATCCTCGTAAGCGTTGCTCCGTGCCCGGAGAACCACGACGGCTATCACGAAGCGCGAGAGGTTTTGTTGGTACGGGATGCTCCGGTCGGCGGTCAGAAGGGCATCGAATTCATGTTGCGCGGCTTCGAGAAGATCGTCGTTCTTCAGAGAACCCCAGCCTCGCTCGCGCACGGTCGTGACTTCCTCGGTTTCGGGTAGCAACCACTTCAGCCTGCCGGGCATCATCTCATCGAGCAGCACCCGCACGCATGTTCTCCTCGACGGCTTCCAGGGCCATGTTCAGGTATCCTTCGGCCTGCTCGCGGCTCACGCCGGGGAATTCATCCAGGAAAGCATCCAGGGAGTAGTGCCCGGCCATGAGGTAGTCGTTCAGGTTCTTCACGGGCACCCGAGTACCGGTGAAGACGAGCGCGCCACTCACTATCTCGGGATCGCAAGTGACGATCCGTGCCTTTTCGTGATCCATGGTCGGCTCCTTTCTTTTTACGGTTTACCTGCGGAGTTCTCTCAGGTTGTCCCAGAGTACGTAGAGTCCGATGAAGAGCACGGCCAGAATGACGGCTTGCCAGAAGAATTCGTAGGCCAGTATCAGGGCGGACACGACGGCGAGCCCGACGTTGACGGAGCCGATGAGGTTCGTCAGCCGCCCCCTAAAACCGGCCTCCACGAAAGCGAACAGTGCGATGCTGGCTACTAGAACGCCGATCAGGTGTTCCCGTTCGAGGACGACGATGCTTAGAAGGCTGATGAGCATGAGCCCGACGCTGAGGGCCGCCCACGCTTCGGCCACGCGGCCCGTTCGCAACTCGGTGTCGGAGGCGGGCTGGTGAGCATGGGTGATGTGGGTCCGGAGTGGGCCATGATCGCCTGACTCCAGCCGTCCCGCATGGTCCTCCAGCGACTCCCGGATGCTCTCCCCGGTGGCGAAATCTGCCCGGAGCCGGGCCACCTCGACCGATAGCTCCCGGAGTTCTCGCGCGCGAGCCTCATACGGGTCGTCGAGGTGGGATCTTCCGCGCAGGGCTGCGGTTTCCACGCCTAGCTCCTTGAGCCGCCGACTCTTCTCCTCGATCTCAGCCCGTAGCGTCTCGTGGCGCGCTTCGATCTCCCGCTGTCGAACGGAGGATATCCGCAGTGCCTCTTCCCTTGTGGGCACCTTGTCCAGCCCGGCCCATCCAACGGGATCGTGCCAGGCTGGATCCGGATTCTTATCGCGCAGATACATCGGGCCAGCGGGGGCGTCCTCGCCCTCGAACGGGTCACGGGTGTACAAACCCCAGAGTCCCCTGTACCCGCGCACCCATGGTGGCTCGGGTTCCTGCATGAGCCGGGGCGGGTCCCACTCCCTATCCTGTCCAGGACCTACGGAGAGCCCGTCCCCGCGAGCGTAGTCCACGAAGGGGATGTGGAAGAAACTTGGGCCTTCCGTGCCAGTGTTCCCGCCTGAGTATTGCCGGAGCTTCTCCCGCCAGAAGCCACGGACGGCGCGCGAAGCCTTCGACATCGGACGGGGGACCCGGATGTCCAGCTCCGTCAGGTACTCGCCAGGTGCGTAGAAGCTAGCGTGGGAGCCCGCGCCCACGTAGACCACCGGATGCTCCTTTACCTTCTCGACTTCGGGGTCGTCCCAGCGGCGGCGGAGGTTGTCACCGGTGTATTCGTGGGCCGCGTATGCCACCCACTCCGGGGTGAACTCGCCCGCCTCCGGCTCGGAGAGGTACACCATTATCTTCTCCCAGTCGGCCTCGTGGTCGTTGGCCCCGAAGAACCCGGAACGCCAGTCGTTGAAGGCGTAGAAAAGCCAGTATTGGAGCACCGTCCAGCCGTTGTGGCGCAGCACCCGTCCGTGATAGCCGTAATGTTCGCCCTCGTCCATGATCCGCCCGTACGCCACGGAGGCGGCGGCGGTGGATTCCCCCGGCACTCGGCCCCGCGCCAGGAGCGCCACCTCGTAGAGCGCGTCCGCGAAACGCGACGTGTACCCGACCCGCGCCAGACGCCCCTTTCCGGCGCGAAAGACCTTCTTGCCACCTTCGTTTTCCTGGGTCAACTGCCTCCGGCGCCGAAGCTCCGCGCGCGCGCCACGCGAATACACTTCCCTGAAGCTCTTGGGATCCGTGAACCTCAAATAATGTACGGCCCCGAAATCGTCGCGGGGCTGCTGCGCCAGGTTATCCAGCGTCAACTCTCCGCGAGGGAGGATGCAGACTGATTGCTCGCCGTTTCGCCGCACCCACAGGCTACACGCTTGCACGTACGGCTCCACGTCCATCGGATAGAACTGTTCGCCCCGCGTGAAGCGCAGGACAGGCTCGAAGCGCCGGAGCAGAGCCTCGGCGGCTTCCGGGTCCACGCCTCCATCTCTCATGGCTGCTCGACCTCCTCCGGTGGACTTTGTACTTTGTGGAACAGGTGCCGCACGGTGCGGGAGTTCAAGTAGAGGACTACGAAGATGCAGTAGGCCATGACGGGATAAACATAAACGGGCTCCGGCTCGGTTTCGGAGTAGAGCCACAGGCAGACCCCGAGGCCGAGTCCCTGGGAGATCGCGGCCAGAAGCCATCCTCTGCGGGCCACGATGAGTAAGCTCAGAGCAGCCAGGAACGACAACACGGCGGTCGGAACCAGAAGAACGGTCGCTAGGGCTTCGACCTCCTGCCGCGACAGTTCCGATAACTCCTGGACCTGAATCCACCAGTTGACCTGCGAGAACTCGAGGACCAGGATGCCCACCAGCCCGACCGTCTCCAGGATCAATAGCAGGCCGATCA
>JACDGB010000478.1:784-2260 GCA_013815485.1 Rubrobacter sp. | reverse complement strand
AGCGCACGGCGCGAGCAAGCACCCGCCTGGTGCGCCATCCCCTATCGCCTCAGACAAACATGAGAGCCAGAACGGCGGCGACGAAGGTGCAGACAAGGTTGGTAAGCTCGTTGCCGAGCCGTGGATTCAGTGCTCCGATGAGGCTGTCGGCCACGGTGCCGAGGAACGCCGCGAGCGCGACGAGGACCGCGTCTCCCCCACTCCCCACCAGCCCGAGCCAGAACCCCAGCGCGGCGGTCAACGTGGCGGCGCCGATACCGGCGAGTGTTCCCGGAAACGAGACGGCCCCGTCGGTGCCAGGCTGGACCCGCCGCATGGTCGTGACGAGGCGGGGCCACCTGCCGGAGAGCTGTCCCGCCTCGGACTCGGCGGTGTCGGCGAAGGCCGCGCCGAGTGACGCGACGAAGGCCGCGGCGAAGGCTGCGTTTCCCGTGACGCTGGCGAGGATGGCGCAGAGAACGGCGACTGAGCAGTTGGCGATGGCGTTCTTCGCGCCGCGCCTGCCCCCGCTCTCCTGGGCGGTGACGGATCCTTGCTTACGTCCGTAGCCGATGCGGGTGAGCACCGAACCTCCGACTACGAAGAGAGCAAGGATTGCGAAGCCTTGCGGGCCGAGGCAGGCGTAGATCCAAGCTCCCACGATGGCGCCGCCAGCGGCCCCGCTCCAGCTCACCATCCCCAGAGCGTAGGCAAGCGCGGCGAAGAGGACCGTGATCGGGATGGCTACGAGGAGTTGCGTGAGCAAGCGGTCCCGCTACGCCACCCGGAGCCGCTCCAGGAGCCTCCGAGCGTATCGCTCGCACTCCTCGGGGACGGCATGAAGGAGCGCAGGTTCCACGGCTCCCGGCTTCACGCCGGAGTCCGTCAGGCGCTCGACGCCCTGGTAGAGCAGCGAACCCGCCAGCGGGCTTGCCCGCTCGGGAACCGCCACGACCAAGCCGTACAGGTGGGGCGCGGCCAGATCCCCGATAGCACCAATGTTGTCTATTGCGTCCGGGTGATCCTGGCCCACGACGAATATGTGGACGCGAGTCCCCTCCGGCTTTTCGGGTGCCCGTGTCTCGCGCAAGCTCTCCCAGAGGGCGGTGGTACTGGCGTGTCCGGCGTCGAGCGCGGCCCACGAGAGCCCGGACCAGACGGCGCTCGCCACCCGACGCGCGATCGGGCTCTCGTAGTCCACCAGGATGCCAACCGTAGCCTTCGACATGGCCGGGATGTTAGCAAATCTCCGGCTCACGCCGAATACGGTAAAGAGCTCGCCGCGTCCGCTGACGCTCGCCGGTTAATCTTCCGCCGACTCCCGCTTCTCGAGTCTGCGCGCGAACACGTCTATCTCCTTGATGGTCTGGAGATCGCCGTTCTGTCCGGCTACCTCGCGGCCCTTCTCGAAGACCCGGCGGGCATCGGCATCTTCGCCTAGCTCGAAATGGGCGCGACCGAGCATCCGGTAGGCGACGGAGTAGTCAGGCTTGTTCT
>JACDGB010000478.1:0-774 GCA_013815485.1 Rubrobacter sp. | reverse complement strand
TCTCTACGGCCCGGAAGAGGTGGTCGCGGGCCTCCGCGTAACTTCCTTCCTTGAACAGTTCGATGCCGAGCGAGCACAGAACCATCGGGTTGTCGGGGTCCCGATCCAGCAGCTTGCGGAACATGTCAGCGCGTGAGCCTTCCATACGGGACTTTTTAGCACGGCCACGGAGGTACTGTTAGTCTCTCTCATGGATGGACTTACAAAGTTTGCTCGAAGAACTCTCCCATTCCCAGGATCTCAAACCCTTCGCCGGGCTGGTTCGGCCCTTGATCGAATACGACCAGCAGCGCCAAAGCGACCTCGTCAGGACGCTACGTGTGTATTTCGCGTGCGGATCTAACGCCTCATCCGCCGCCGACCGTTTGTTCCTGCATCGCAACAGCATGATCTACCGTCTGGAGCGCATCCGGGAGCTGACGGGTTTGGAGTTGAGGGACCATCGGGTAGCTCTCGCGCTACAGTTGGGGTTGCTGGCTACCGAGAAAGGAGAACCAGATGCAAATTAGCGCCCGTAACCGTCTTCCCGGCACCGTCGTGGAGGTCACGAAAGGCGAGGCCGCCGCCAAGGTGACCTTGCAGGTCGGCGACAACCACGTCGTCGCCCTCATCACCCGCGAGAGCGCCGACGAGCTCGGCTTGGAGCCGGGCAAGCAGGTGACCGCGCTCGTAAAGGCAACGGATGTAATGATCCTCACCGACGAGGCACTAGCCTAGAGCCCATGTCATAGCGGTTGGTCCAGTAGATGGTAGCCGCGATGCTCGAAGTAGCCC
>JACDGB010000477.1 GCA_013815485.1 Rubrobacter sp. | reverse complement strand
GGCCGTTCCTGCCGAGAGGAGCATCGCCGCCGCCACTACCGCCGCCAGAACCCTACCCGTCCGCCTCATCTCCACTCTCCTTATTCCCCCCGGCTCTCGGCCTACCAGGCCGCCATGACAGGAACTTTAAAGAACTCGCGTTACGTTGTGGAGACGACCGGGTAACGCTTCGGTCAGTTTTTGGTAACGGTTGGATAACAAGGGCGCGTGAAGGATGGGGGATCCCCTTCCCCAAACGAAAATTCAGCTAACTGCGAGTCGGAGTCTGCTCCTCGCCGGTGAGTGACAGCAGCGGGCCGAAGACGGATGCTCAACCTCATTGTCTGGACCGCCCGTACCCGCCGCCGCCCGGTGTCTGGACCGTGATCACGTCTCCCGCTTCGAGTTCCCGGCTGGTCTTCGGCGGAAGCTCTTCGCCATTCAGCAGATTTTCGCCGGGCTGGCCGGGCTCGCCGCCCTGTGCGCCTTTCGGGCCGTGGCGGCGGCGGTCGGTGAGGAGGGAGAGGGTGGCGGGTTCCAGGACGCGCACGGAGCGCGCGATGCCGTCGCCGCCGCGATGCTCGCCCTCGCCGCCGGAGCCGTACACCAGTTCGTAGCGTTCGACGCGCATCGGATACTCCAGCTCGAAGGATTCGACAGGGGTGTTCAGCGTATTGGACATGCCGACGTGGACACCGGAGGGGCCGGGGCCCATCGCGCTCGCGCCCTGCCCGCCGCCGATCGTCTCGTAATATGTCCAGCCGGAAGATTTGCCCCGTCCGCCAATGATGAGGTTGTTCATCGTCCCCTGGCCCTGCGCCGGGAGCCTCTCCGGGGCGAAGCCGGAGAGGGCGGCGAGCGCCACGTCGGCGATGCGGTTGCTCGTCTCGACGTTGCCCGCCACCACCGCCGAAGGGCTGCTGGCATTTACCAGGCTGCCTTCGGGGGCGTGTATCGTAAGCGGCGCGTAGGTGCCGGCGTTGGCCGGCACGTCGCCCGGCAGGAGGACGCGCAGGGCGAAATAGCAGGCGGAGCGCGTCACGGCGAGGGGGCAGTTGACGTTGCCCGCTACGGCGTCCGAGGTGCCCGAGAAATTAATGGTCATCGCGTCGCCTTGTATCTCTACGGTCGCCTTTATGGGGATGTCGTCGTCGGTGGCGCCGTCGCCTTCGAGTACGTCTTCGGCGGAATGATGGCCGTCGGGGATGGCGCGGATGGCCTCGCGGGTGCGGCGTTCGGTGTAGGCGATGACCTCGTCGAAGGCGGTGAGAACGGTATCCCGTCCGCGGCGCTCGACGATCTCCGCTAGGCGGGTCTCGGCTATGCGGTTCGCGGCGATCTGTGCCCGCAGGTCTCCGCGCCGCAGGTCCGGGGTACGGACGTTGGCGAGGATGAGGGCCAGGATCTCCTCGACATACTCCCCGCCGCGCATCAGGCGCACCGGCGGGATGATGAGGCCCTCCTGGAAGATCTCCTTCGAGCGGCTCGGCATCGAACCAGGACTCATCCCCCCGACATCGGAGTGGTGAGCCCGCGTGACGGCGTATCCGACGATTTCATCTCCGAGCGCGACCGGCGAGACGAGCGTTATGTCGGGCAGATGGGTGCCGCCGGAGTATGGGTCGTTGAGGGCGAAGACGTCGCCGGGTTCGGGGTTCTTCTCCATGATGGCGGCTACGGCTTCGGGCATGGCGCCGAGGTGGACGGGGATGTGCTCGGCCTGGGCGACCATGCGGCCTTGCGCGTCGAAGAGGGCGGCGGAGCAGTCGCGGCGCTCCTTGATATTCGAGGAATAGGAACCACGGATCAGGACGGCCCCCATCTCCTCCGCAACTCCGGACAACGCGCTCGCCAACACGGAGAGCGTTACCGGGTCCAGTTTCGGATCAGCCATTCTCTTTCTCCAGCAGGCTCGGTGGCGTGCCACCGTCGGATTCGAAGCATATCCCGCAGCCTCCCGGCCAGGCATCGCAGATGACGCCGCGAATCATGATGATCGCTCCAGCACAAGTGTCCCCACCTCGTCCACGCGGCCCCGCCAACCGGGACGGACCACGCACGTCGCCTCGGCGAATTCGACCACGGCTGGTCCCTCGACCTCAGAACCCCGTCCCATCCGCGCGCGATCCAGGACCGGAACCTCCGTCCATTTCCCATCGAAGTTGGCCTCGCGCCGTCCGCGTTCGGCGTCGTCTTCGGGTTCCGGTTCATTCAACTCCGGCTTCTCGACGGGGACGGTGGCCGTGAGGCGGAGGTTGACGATCTCCACACCTTCACCGTCC
>JACDGB010000476.1 GCA_013815485.1 Rubrobacter sp. | reverse complement strand
GGCTGCTGCGGAGCATCCGGGTCAACTCGGCGGACTCCCGCAGGCCCGTGGCGAAGACCGGCAGGATCATGGCCGTCAGGTTCGCCGCCGGGTTCTCGAAGAACGGCTCGTAGCCCGAGGCCGGGAGCCATCCGAGGGCCACGGCGAAGATGATGATGAACATCATCCCCAACCAGAAGTGCGGGACGGAGATGCCCGCGAGCGCGATGCCGGTGCTCAGGTAGTCGATCCACGTCCCACGCCGCGAAGCCGAGAGGATGCCCGCTATCACGGAGATCGTGAGGCTCACGGCGAAGGTCCCCAACGCCAGCTCCAGCGTCACGGGAAGGCGTTGCAGGATCAGGGCCGACACTGATGTCCGGTCGACGAGCGACTCCCCGAGGTCACCGTGCAGCACGCCACCGACCCAATTCACGTACTGGATCACGATCGGGTCGTCAAGGCCGAGCCGCTCGCGCATCTGCTCTTTCGCCTGCTCCGGAGCCTCAGGCCCGAGGATGACCGTCGCCGGGTCGCCGGGGATGAGGTTTATCATCGAGAAGCACACCACGCTGACGATGAACAGGATCGGCAACGTGAGGAGCAGACGCCGGATCAGGAACGCCACGCTAAAGTCCCCCTGTCCCTATTCCTGCTGCTGCTTGCTGACGCCCGCGAGCCGCATGATGCCGTCCGGGTACGGCTCGAAGTCCGTGACGTTCTTCTGCATGGCGAAGTCCGTGGTGGCGTTGTTGTGCCAGAGGTACACGTACGGCACGTCCTCATGCAATATGTCCATCACCTGCCCGTACAACTCCTTGCGCTGTGCCCGATCGCTTACAGTACGCGCCTCGTTCAACAACTCGTCCACCTCCGGGTTGCTGTAGCCGGATTCGTTGAAGTCACCGTCGGTCACCGTGAAGTCGTAGATGTTGCCGTCAGGGTCAATGCGGCCGCTCCATCCGAGGGCCAGCGCCTCGAAGTTGCCGCTGTCCGAGTCTGCCAGAAGCCTCCCAAACTCGAGCTGCTCCAGCTTCACATCTATGCCGGCGGGCTTGAGGCTGTTCTGGATGACCTGCCCGAACTGCTGGTTGATGGGCGATGGGTCTATCTTGAGCGTGAACGAGAACCCGCCCTGCTGCCCCGCCTCCTGGAGCAAAGCCTTCGCCTCCTCGACGCTACGCTCCGGGTAGGCGTCGCTCTCCTCGCTGTAGGCCCACGAATCCTTGCCAAAGGGCGAGTTGGCTGGCGTGCCGAGGACATTCCGCAGCACCGCACTCACTATGGCCTCGCGATTCACCATCTGGTAGACGGCCTGCCGAAGACGCTTGTCGTCGAACGGAGGCTGGCGGGTGTTGAGATAAAAGCCCTGGTAACCAAGACCCGGCACGATAGAGACCATGTAGTTTTCATCTTCTTGAAGGTTCCGGAACTCGACGGCGGGGATCGAATCTATGATGTCCAGTTCGCCGCTCTGGAGGTTCTGATACTGGACGTTCTCATCGTCTATGCCGCTGTAGACGATCTTGTTCGCCTTCGGGAGACCGTCCCTCCAGTAGTCCTGGTTTTTCTTCAGCGTGATGCTATCGCCCCGCACCCGCTCCACGAACTCGAACGGACCCGTGCCGACCGGGTTATCCGAGATGCGCCCGTTGCTCTCCTCGATAGCCTTCGGAGAGGCCATGATGCCGGCCCGGTCGGTCAGGACGGCGAGGAACGGGGTGAACGGCTCGCTGAGCGTCACCCGCACCGTATACTCGTCCACTACCTCGACCGAGTCCACTGGCTCCACCTCGGTGCTGCGGACGGAATCGTCTTCCTGATAACGGTCCAGGTTGAACTTCACGGCCTCGGCGTTGAACGGCGTTCCGTCGTGGAACTTTATGCCCTGGCGAAGCACGAAGGTGTATACGAGGTCATCGTCGGAGACCTCGAAGCTTTCGGCGAGCATTGGAACGATCTCACCCCGCTGGTCTATATCCATGAGCTTGTCGTAGAGGCTCGCCATGACCTGCCGGTCCACGTAGGCGCTTGAGAGGTTCGGATCTAGCTCCGGCGGCTCCGCCTCCAGCGCGACCTCCAGCGTGTTCGGCGGCGTGCTCGTCTCCGGCGCGCCTCCACCACCGCAGCCCGCCACCACCAGCGCCACCAGCGCGAACAATGCCACTTCGCCGATGCGGATACCCCGAAATCCCGCCATGCCGCCCCCCGATTCTTCCTGTCTCGTTCGCAACCCTTCCTGGATACGCAAAGTAGCAACTACGTCCTCACTGGTCAAGCCACTTTGGAATCTTT
>JACDGB010000005.1 GCA_013815485.1 Rubrobacter sp. | reverse complement strand
GTCATGGAGAAGAACCTGACCCGGCTCACCATCATCGTGATCGGGCTTTTCACCGTGACGAGCTTGTTGCTGATATTCCTGGGGTGAAGCTAATCAGCGATCAGTTAGTCAGCAAGAGAACGAAAAGGCTGGCTCACCGGAGATCACGCCTCCAACGACGACGGCTTTGTCTTGCGAACCTGGACATCGTCACTCATAAAAACTGACAAGTTGATAAAGAAGGACCCGCCCGGGGAGGATGGGGAGAACGAGCGAGTCCAACATAGAATTATACACGGAAGCGGATTCGAAAGGGTGCGATCCGTCACATGTTCGTAGCCCGGTATCGCGTGGACTGCCGTTACTAGCGCTTCGCGCATTCTTTCATCAAGGTCTAGTACAAACGAACTAGAAAGACCACTTACTTTGCGGGATGCGCTCC
Organism: Rubrobacter sp.; assembly: GCA_013815485.1. Taxonomy (GTDB): domain Bacteria; phylum Actinomycetota; class Rubrobacteria; order Rubrobacterales; family Rubrobacteraceae; genus JACDGB01. Next base: position 15,077 of record JACDGB010000005.1, on the reverse strand, counting down.
TCTGTCGCTGAGCGCATCCCGCAACCGTCAAGGCATTGGGGGGAGGGAGCCTCTCCTTTCCGTTACCGAAAAGGAGAATGGCGATGAAGCGAATAGTGAATTTCTTTGGACGAAGCAAGGCAGTAGTGCTTGCGGTGGTTGTGTCGGTGGTGCTTGTTGGCGCGCCCGCGGTGTTCGCGGCCAACGGCGATCCATTCATCCTGGGCACGAGCAACTCCGCCACTAATGCGAGTAAGCTGGTCACGAGCGGAGCGGATCCGGCCTTGAGCCTGGTTGTGGACTCGGGGGTGGCTCCCCTGGCGGTCAACTCCGCCGTGAAGGTGGCGAGGCTGAACGCCGACCGGCTCGACGGGCTGGACGCAACGGCCTTCCTGCGCGCGAACGGCAAGGCCGCCAACTCCGACAATCTCGATGGCAAGGACTCCACGCAGTTCGCCCCGGACGCGAACCAGAACGGCAAGGCAGACATTGCCGAGAACGCGGATCAGGCATCCAACGCAGGCAACGCCAACACCCTCGACAACCTCGACTCGGCCGAATTCCTCGGCGTCAACCAGAAGGCCGCCGACTCCGACAAGCTGGACGGCAAGGAGCCAGCGCAGCTTCCGGGCAGCATCGCCGGGATCGCCTCGTTCTCGGGACCCGTCGGTAGCATCCCCAGTGGCTCGGCCTTCGTCTTCGCGGGGCCGCAAGCGACGGTCACGACGACCGCGAGTCAGAATCTCGTCGGCGCGGCCCAGGCGCCGCTCGGACTCTCTTCAGGTGGCCCGCAGATCTTCAGATACGAGCTCTGCTACCAACCAGCCTCTGGCGGCCCGCTCACGAACTTCACCAGACCTAATTTCTCGATTGGCGAGGCCAGCACGACGCGAGTGCCGTTCTCCGCGATGGCAACAACGACGCCGGGCGCGGGGACGTGGAAGGTCGGGTTCTGCGTGCAGAACTACAATCCGCTGACGCTCGACGACAACGACTATGTCAGTGGCTGGGTGCAGGTCGTCAACGACCCCGTCGCCACGACCGGCACGGCGGTGGCGAAGTCGAACGTCGCCTCGCCGCAGGAGGTTCGGGACCGCTGATCGGCCCTTCCAACCACCATCGGATGGCCGAGGATAGAGAATCGGACGTACGAGAGGTCGAGTATTTTGCCCGGACCTTGACGATGAGGCCCGTGGTGTTTTAGCATCCACCATTAGCGTGAACTCGCATCGAGAGCGGCGGAGGGAACTGGCCCGAAGAAACCGCGGCAACCTCGGGAGGAGCCACCGGCTACTCGCCGCAAGGTGCCAAGTCCAGCAGGACGGTCATCACCGTCCTGGAAGATGTGGGGAGAGGTGGGCAGCCTCTTCTACGGAGCGGGTTACGCGAGCGAACCGTCGCCACGGCGACTGCCGCGAGGCGTAGTACCCGACGTTATAGAAGGAGGCTGTATTTCCACTGAGTATGACACTAGACCCTGGGGCCGGACACTGCCCGGCATCTGAATCCTCGGGAAAACTCCATCATCGCATAGGCTCTTTCGAGCCGGAACTTGGCGGCTTCCTGCCGGAGGTCACGCTCGCCTACGAGACTTGGGGCGAGTTGGACTCCGCGGGCGAGAACGCGGTCTTGATCGTCCACGCCCTCACCGGCGACTCCCACGCCGCCGGAGACCCCTGCGCCGATTACAAGCGCGGCGGGTGGTGGGAGCCCGTGATCGGACCCGGAAGGATGATAGATACCGGCGAGAACTTCGTGATCTGCTCGAACGTCCTCGGCGGCTGCTCCGGCAGCACGGGACCGGCCTCGACCGACCCGGAGACCGGACGCCCCTACGGGATGCGTTTCCCGGTCGTCACGATCCGGGACATGGCGAGGGCGCAGAAGCGGCTCCTAGACGACCTCGGGGTACGGCGGCTCCGGCTCGTCATCGGGGGTTCCATCGGCGGGCAGCAGGCGCTTGAGTGGGCGGTTGAGTTCCCTGACTTCGTGGAGCGGGCCGCGCCGGTTGCCGCGACGGGCGCACTGGGACCGCAGGGGATTTCGATGAGCGAGATCGGCCGCCGCGCCATCATGGCCGACCCGGACTGGATGGAGGGAGATTATTATGGCACGGGCCGCTCCCCCGACGCTGGACTCGCCATCGCCCGAATGGTCGGCATGGTCACCTACCAGAGTGCCGCCAGGCAATGGGAGAGGTTTGGGCGGAGGCCCGCCAAACGGCCCGCGCTGCACCGTGAGATCGGGGGCCGCTTCGAGGTCGAGAGCTACCTGCATTACCAGGGCCGGGAACTAACCGGACGCTTCGACGCCAACTCGTATCTGTATCTCTCGCGGGCGATGGACCTCTACGACGTATCCGCCGGTTACAATTCACCCGAGGAGGCATACTCGCGTATCCAGGCGGAGATGCTCTTCGCCGGGATCTCCAGCGACTGGCTCTTCCCGGCAGCGGAAGTCAGGGCAACAGCCGAAGCGGCAAGGGCTGCGGGCGCGCAGGCAAGGTACGTACAGATGGAGTCCAACGACGGACACGACGCCTTTCTAAAGGACTGGGCGCAATTGAGAGGGGCTATCAAGCCTTTCCTCGAAGCCGACAATAAAAGCTGACCGCTGAAAGCTAAAAAGCTGACAGCTAAAAAGGAGGAGAACGGATGACAGACACCGCGGACCAGAAGCAGCAGGAGCGCGAGTACGGGTTCGACACCCTGGCGCTGCACGCCGGGCAGGAAGTGGACTCGGCGACCACGGCGCGGGCCGTGCCGATCTACCAGTCCACCTCGTACGTGTTCAACGATACCGACCACGCCGCCAACCTCTTCGCCTTGAGCGAGATGGGCAACATCTACACCCGCATAATGAACCCCACGACGGATGTATTCGAGAAGCGCGTCGCCGCGCTCGAAGGCGGCGTCGGGGCGCTCGGAACGGCCTCGGGGCAGGCGGCGGAGACGCTCTCTATCCTGAACATCGCGGGCGCGGGGGACGAGATAGTTTCCGCCGCCGGACTCTACGGCGGGACGTACAACCTCTTTCACTACACGCTGCCCAAGATCGGGATAAACGTGAAGTTCGTGGACGCCACGGACCCGGAGTCTTTCCGCGAGGCGATCACCGACAAGACCAAAGCCCTCTATGCCGAGACCGTCGGCAACCCGTCACTCAATACCCTGGATATAGAGGCAGTCGCCGCCGTCGCGCACGAGGCTGGCATCCCGCTCATCGTGGACAACACGCTGCCCTCCCCGTACCTGGTAAACCCGCTGGCGCACGGGGCTGACGTAGTGGTGCATTCGGCGACCAAGTTCATCGGTGGACACGGAACGTCTATCGGTGGCGTGATGGTGGACGGCGGGAAGTTCCCGTGGGACAACGGCAAGTTCCCAGGGTTCACCGAGCCGGACCCGTCTTATCACGGGCTGGAGTTCTACCCGGCCCTCGGCGAGCTTTCGTACATCTTGAAGGCCCGCGTCCAGATGCTCCGCGACTACGGCCCGGCCCTGAGTCCGTTCAACAGCTTCCTGTTCTTGCAGGGACTGGAGACGCTGCCGCTGCGGATGGAGCGTCACTGCCAGAATGCGATGGCCGTAGCCGAGTTCTTGCAAGGGCATGACAAAGTGAACTGGGTGAACTATCCGGGGCTCTCGGATCACCCGTCGCACGAACTGGCGACGAAGTACCATCGGGATGGGATGTACGGTGCTATCCTGGGCTTCGGGATAGACGGCGGGCTTGAGGCTGGCAAGAAGTTCATAGACCGGCTGGAGTTGCATAGCTTGGTGGCGAATGTGGGTGATGCGAAGAGTCTGGTCATCCACCCGGCCTCGACGACGCATTCGCAGCTCTCGGCGGACGAGCAGAAGACGACGGGCGTCACGGACGACTACATCCGCCTGAGCGTCGGGTTGGAGTCCATAGACGATATCATCTACGACCTGGATCAGGCACTGAGCGGAGCGTGAATGCGGAGTGAACGATAGACCCCTCGTAATAAAGTTCGGGGGCACCTCGGTCGGCGGCGGCGCGCAGTTCATCCGCGCCGCCACCATAGCCGCCGATGCAGCCAGAAACCGTCCGCTCGCCGTCGTCGTCTCGGCGATGAGCGGCACGACCGACACCCTCATCGGCTTCGCCCGAAGCTCCGTCTCTAGCGGGACCCGCGAGGGCTCGGTGGCGGAGCTTCATCGCTCGCTGGCGGAGCGGCACCTGAAAGCCGCCCGCGAGGCTGTCTCGGAGGAGTACCTGCCGGAAGTCGAGGAGCGGCTGCTTGTTCTATTGAACCGGCTCATTGAGACAATAGAGGCTCCGGCTACGGATCAGGCTGCCCGGAAGGCTGGGATCGCGGTTTTCGGGGAGCGTCTCTCCTCCGTGATACTCGCTGGGGTCATCAGCAGTCAAGGCATTCCGGCCGCCGTCGTGGACGACGACCCGATAGCCACGGTGGGTTCGTTCTCCGCTTCTGATGTGGACGCGGATACGACGCGGGAGCGGTGCGCGGGCTACGTCGCGCCGTTGTTGGATGATGGGTTCGTGGCGATCGTGCCTGGGTACGTCGGTCGGTCGCCGGAGGGGTCGCCGACCACGCTCGGGAGGGGAGGCTCGGACCTTTCGGCGACGGTGCTTGGGCGGGCTTTGGGTTCTGATGAGGTCTGGATCATGTCGGACGTAGACGGCGTGTTGGATGCCGACCCGCGCCTGGTCCCCGACGCGACTTTGTTGCCGCGGCTCTCGTATCGGGAGGCTGGGGATTTCGCGTCGCTTGGGGCGAAGGTGCTCCATCCCAAGACGATGGAGCCGGCTTCGGAGACGGGGATCGAGGTCCACGTCCGAAACACGTTCGCGCCGGAGCGTCCCGGTACCCGCGTCTCGGGCTTCGAGGAGGGGCCTGGGGTGCGCTGCGTGGCGCTGCGCCGGAACTTCGCCGTGGAGTTGCCTTGCGTCTCGCGGCGTCATCGCAAGGAGGCGGCGGCCGTCATCGGCATTGGTTCCCCGGATGAGGGGGATCTCGCGCGCGGGCGGCGGAGTCTGCGGGAGGCCGGGATCGAAGCCGTCCACTCCGGGATAGCGCCAGTCGGGTTGGTGTTCGTGGTGTTCGAGGAGGTGGCGGATGCCGCGCTGCTCGTCCTGCACGGCTCGGTCATCGCCGCTCCGGCGCCGGCTGGGGAGGTCGCATGAAGCGGCTGGAGATCGTCCAGATCGGACTCGGCTACGTCGGTCGCGCCGTCGCCCAGATCGTGCTCGAAGAACGCAAACGCTGGCTTGAGGACGACGGCCTCGACGTGCGTTACCGCGCCATCTCCGATACCTCCGGGGCGCTGGTGGGCGAAGAGTTGTTGCCGCAGGCGATCCGGCTCAAAGAGGACGGCGGCAGCCTCTCGGAGTTGGGGACGGAGTCGCTTGAGGACGTACTGCGCTCGGAGCCCGCGCCTGACACGACGCGCATAGTGGTGGACGTGGCGGTGCATGGCGGGACGTTTGGGTTGGATCTGCTCGGCATCCAGAACGGCTCTTATCTGGTGCTGTCGAACAAGGGGCCGCTTTCGGGTAGCACGGAAGAGTACGAGCAGCTCATGCGCGTCGTCCCTGACAGGCTCTGGCACGAGGCAACCGTGGGGGCGGGGATGCCGCTCATCTCCACCATCGGGGGGCTGATCGAGACCGGCGACGAGGTGCTCGAAATCCAGGCCAGCCCGAGCGGTACTTTGGGCTTCGTGATGAGCGCGGTCGAGGGCGGCAGGTCGTTCTCCGAGGCGGTGAAGGAGGCGGTATCCCTCCACTACGCGGAACCCGATCCGCGCGACGACCTCTCCGGCCTCGACGTGGCTCGGAAGGCGATTATTCTTGCGAGGATGATCGGACGTGAGATCGAACCCGAGGAGATCCCCTACGAGTCCCTGGTCCCAAAGGCCCTCGAAGACGCGCCTCTCGATGAGTTCATGCAGTGTCTCCCGGAGGCTGATGAAGAGTTCTCCGCCCGCCTGATGGCCGTCGAGGAGCATCACATGCTGCGCTACCTGGCCCGCATCCCGAAAGAAGGCCCGGTGACGGTCGGATTGCAAGACACGCCGGTCGAGAGCCCGTTCGGTCCCATAAGCGGCCCTGAGAACGTCTTCGACATCCGCACGCGCCGATACTCGGATGTTACCCTCACCATACGCGGCCCCGGCGCAGGCCCGGAACGCACCGCGAGCGGGGTAGTCTGGGACGTCCTCGACATCGCCAAGACTTTGAAAGACGACGGGAGGGGCGACTGAGATGAGCGACGGATACACGGTAGCCGTGGTCGGAGCGGGCCTCGTCGGCGACAAGCTGGTCGCCGAACTGCGACGAAGAAACCTCCCCACGAAAGAGTTGCGCGTGCTCGCTCGCACGGCACGAACAGCGACGCTCGCCGGAGAAGAGTTCGAGGTTGGCGTGGCGGAGCCAGACGCCTTCGAGGGGGTGGACTTCGCGTTCTTCGCCGGGACCGAGGGCGAGAAGGGGGCGGCGGTCCAGCTCGCCCATGAGGCTATCAGCCGGGGCGCGGTCGTCATAGACAACGGCAGCGACTTCAGGCTCGACCCGGACGTGCCGCTCGTGGTGCCGGAGGTCAACGCTGATGCGCTGGAAGGCCACAACGGCCTCATCGCAAACGCCAACTGCTCTACGATCACCATGCTGCTGCCGCTCGCGCCGCTGGTCTGGCGGTTCGGGGTACGGAGGGTCGTGGTCTCCACCTATCAGGCGGTCTCCGGTTCCGGGCGGGGTGGCGTCGAGGCGTTGGAGGAGGGGCGGAAGGGCGTGTATCCCAGGCCCATAGCCGGGAATGCGATACCCTTGATCGGGGACGTTGGGGAGGACGGCTATACCACCGAGGAAACGAAGATGCGCCTCGAGTCCCGCAAGATACTGGGCCTCCCGGACCTCGAAGTCTTCGCCACCGCCGTCCGCATCCCCGTCCACACCGGCCACTCCGAGAGCGTCTACGTCGAGACGGAGCGCGAAGCTTCGCTGCCTGAAGTCCTCGAAACCCTGCGCGATGCGCCGGGCGTCACCTTCTCCGGCGACGCCGACGACTTCCCGACGCCGCTGGAGGCGGTCGGGGATTCCGGGACCTTCGTGGGCCGGGTGCGCGCCGAGGGGAATGCCATCTCCTTCTGGTGCGTGGCGGACAATCTGCTCAAGGGCGCGGCTACCAACGCCGTCCAGATCGCGGAGGAGTTGGTGAAGACCGAGGCGCGGGTCTAGCAGCCTGGCATGCCGGAATTCTCGATCCGGAATGCCACCGGGGAAGACGTGCCCCTTATACTGTCCTTCATCCACGAACTGGCCGAGTACGAAAAACTCTCCCACAAAGTTTCGGCGACCGAAGAAATCTTGCGAAACTCGCTCTTCGGGGAACGACCGGTGGCTGAGGTCTTGATCGGGGAGTCCGATGGTCGGCCCGCCGCATTTGCTCTCTTCTTCCATAACTTCTCGACGTTTCTCGGTCGTCCCGGCATCTATCTCGAAGACCTGTACGTGAGGCCGGAGTTCCGGGGGCAGGGGATTGGGAAGGCCATGTTCTCGCGCCTGGCGCGGCTGGCGAAGGAGCGCGGGTGTGGGCGGCTGGAGTGGTCGGTGCTCGACTGGAACGAGGATGCGATCCGCTTTTACAAGAAACTCGGGGCCGTCCCGATGGACGAGTGGACGACCTTGCAGGTGACTGGCGCGGAGTTGGACGGCCTCGCCGCTGGAGGATCGAAAGACGGCTGAGTCGGAGGCCGAAAGGCATGATCGAGTTTAGCTTTTCTGGCGAAGAGACGCGAAAACAGCACCGATTCGGACCAGCGGACGGCAGAAAGCGTCGAGTACAATGTGGACGATGAGATATTGGTATTTCTGGGTTGGATCCTGGAGGTGTTCGCGTGGTGGAGACGTTGAGGAGTTCGGTGGAGGGGCGGGTGCTTCTACACAACGTGGGTTGGAGTACCTACGAGTTGCTCATGGCCGAGCGTGAAGAGCGCCGGGTGCCGCGCTTGTACTACGACCGGGGGGTGCTGGAGATATCGAGCCCGTCCAGAAAGCACGAGAGGGTCAGTCGCATCATCGCGCTTTTGGTCGAATTGCTGGCTGAGGAGATGGGTTTCGACGTGGACAGCGCTGGATCCACGACTTTCAAGCGCGAAGATCTTTTGCGCGGTTTTGAGCCGGATGAGTGCTTCTACTTCTCCGGGAACATCGAGCTAGTGCGGGGCAAGGAGGATATAGACCTCGACACGGGCGACCCGCCGCCGGACCTGGTGGTGGACATCACTAGCCCTTCGTTAAACAAGCTGCCGATCTACGCTCGGCTAGGCGTCCGAGAGGTGTGGCGTTACGCCGACGGACGCATGGAGGTACTCGTGCTGCGCGGGGAGGGATACGAGGCGACTGTAGCGTCTTCCTGCCGCCCCTTACGAACGAGGCACTCTCCGGCTTTGTCGAGGAGGGCTTGACGACAAGGCGACCAGAGTGGGCGCGGGTGGGCGCGGAGCCGGGACGCGAGGTCCGGCGGCTGAGGGACGCCAGAGGAGAGCATGGACCGGACGGCTACCGCAAGATCATCCCTCCACGGGCGCGGCGAGCGGGTCGAGTTCGCAACCCTTCTTGGCCTCGCCTTTGATGTGGAAGCACCGCTGCCTCTCAAAGAGTCCGAAGCGGAAGCCTGATCCCGCACGGAAAAAGAGACCGGAGTGGCGACGCACCAGCCCTTCCCGCTACCAATGCGCGGCTCTCAGGCTACCGTCGTGACTCTCCTCCATGTGCCCGGCGTGCCGTTGACCGTGCATACGAACAGCGTAGCAGCCGAGTCCATGTACAGTTCTCCCTTGACGTGCGCGCCGGTGGTGGGCTTGCCGACCGTGCTTGCTGGCACGAGCATCAACTGCGCCCTGTTACCGCTGAACTGCCCGCCGTAGCCGGTGGAGCCGCGACCGAGGACGCCGGCGCCGGTTCCCGCCCCGTCTCCCACGACGCCGTAGCCCTGGCCGCTGTTGATATTCTGACCGCAAACGGCGGCCTGGCTGGTGACGGAGGACTTGCCGATGACGCCATTCTTGCCTTGACCCTCGACGCCGGCGCCGGCACTGTTACGTCCCAGGACACCGACTGCGGAACCCTTCCCATCTCCCACGATGCCGTAGCCATTGGTGCCAGTGTGCTGGGCCGGAGGAGCTGGTCGGGAAGAAGCTAGTGGATTTGCTTCATCCCGACGACGTGGAACAGGTGATGAAGGCGTACAACGAGGTCGCGGCTACGCCCGGTGCTTCTGGGCGCACCCTCGCGCGGTTTTCGCACAAGGACGGGTCGTGGCCTTGGTTCGAGGGCGTCGTCCACAACTTGCTCGATCATGCCGTCGTGAGAGGCATGCTCAGCGTCGGGCGGGACATCACCGGGCGCAGAGAGGCCGAGGCGGAGATTCGACGCCTCAACGAGACCCTCGAGGAGCGGGTGAGGGAGCGAACCAGCCAACTCGAAGAGAGCGAAGAAGCGTTTCGCGTCACCTTCGATCAAGCCGACGCCGGCATGGCCCATGTCCGGCCCGATGGACGCTTCTTGAGGGTCGACTCGAAGTTCCGCGACATCACCGGCTACTCGGAGGAGGAACTGCTCGCCAGGACCTTTCAGGACATCACTCACTCAGACGACCTCCGCGCCGACCTCGACCACCTCCAGAGACTGCTCTCCGGCGAGATGGACACTTATTCCGTCGAGAAGCGATACATCAGAAAGGACTACTCGCAAGTCTGGATCAACCTGACGGTCTCGCTCGCGCGGGACGCCTAGTGCACGATCAAGCGACCTCCTGGTCAATGGATAGGTGAGACTCGTGTTCACAGCCAAAGACCCCACAGACCCTGTCGGCGAGCTCATAGGCGCCAAGCAGCCCATCGGGCTCGATGACCTTGCGCTTGCCGTGAATCCACATCGGTTCGATCGGGTTGAGCCATGGACTTTTCGTGGGAAGCAGGCGGCTAACGATGCGCACTCCGCTCCCGCCGTCCTTGACCGCTCTGTTGTGCAAGGCGATCCAGTCCTCCACTTCACGGCTCTTATGCCAACTGGCGTTGTCCCGGATGAGAAGCAGCGCCTTCTTTCCCATCCGTTGGAGTCTTTGGCAGCTCCAATCGAGGAACCGGGTGGTGATGGAGGAGACCGGTCTTCCATCGACGAACCTCAAAAACACCCGCTCCAGGAGGTCGGCCTCTCCGTCCGGTTCAGTGGAGCGCGCCAGCATCCCATAGGCGCACAGCGCTTTGGGGTCGGGATCGTCCTTCGCTGGCGTTTGCTGGATGAGGCGCATCGGCTCGCCGGCCTCGGAGAAGGCATGAGGCGCGGGTTGAGCGAATCTGCTCCACCAGCACTCGTCCTCAAAGCCCAGGGCCCACTCCGAATTAGTGGCCGCCAGGCGTATCAGCCGGTCCCGAGCCCCTTGTATGTTGTGCGTGGCCGTAGAATCGGCCCGACGGGCACGACAGACCGACAGCCCCTTGGTCCAGGCTTCGCCGGAGACCGTAAAAAAGCGCGGGTCGTCGCGCCCATTCGCCAACAGAGAGCCCGAACGGTTGCCAGGGACGTGAGAGAGCCCGCATCGGCAAGGCTGGGCCACGAGGAGCGAAAGGGGTAAGTGGATGGAACCCGAGCAGACCTGCTACGCGGGCATCGACGTTTCCAAGGGGCGCCTGGACGCCGTGCTGCGTCCGAGCGGCGAGTATCTGGGAGCGGACAACGACGAGCGGGGCATCGGGTCCCTCGTCGCCCGCCTGAGTGAAGCGCGCCCCGCGCTCATCGTCCTCGAGGCGACGGGCGGCCTTGAGCAGCCGGTGGTCGTCGCCCTGGCCCTCGTCGGCCTACCGGTGGCCGTCGTCAACCCCAGGCAGGTCAGGGACTTCGCCAAGGCGGTGGGGCGCCTCGCCAAGACCGACAAGATCGACGCCGCCGTGCTGGCGCACTTCGCCGAGGCCGTGAGACCTGAGCCGCGCCCCCTGGCCGACGAGCGCGCTCGGGAGCTTTCGGCTCTGGTGCTCAGGAGAAGGCAGATCCTCGACATGATCACCGCGGAAGGCAACAGGGCTCGCACCGCCCCCAAGGCGGTGAGAAGGAGGATCGAAGCGCACCTACGGTGGCTGAGGAAGGAGCTGGAGCGTGCGAATGGGGACCTGGAACGCGCGGTGCGCGAGAGCCCCGTATGGCGAGAGAAGGACGACCTGCTGAGGAGCGTACCGGGCGTGGGTCCGACCCTTTCCGCCACCCTGCTCGCCGAGTTGCCAGAGCTTGAGCGCCTCGACCGGAGAAAACTCGCCGCCCTGGTGGGAGTGGCGCCCCTCAACCGCGACTCCGGCACCCTGCGCGGCATACGCACCGTGTGGGGAGGGCGCTCTTCGGTCAGGAAGACCCTCTACATGGCGACGCTGTCCGCCACACGGTACAACCCGGCTATCCGAGAGTTCTACGGGCGCTTGGTGGCGGCCGGCAAGCCGAAGAAGGTGGCGCTCACGGCCTGCATGAGGAAGCTGCTCGCCATCGTGGGCGCGGTGCTAAGGAACCGGAGCCCCTGGGACGAAGGACGATTCGTCTTGAGAGCGATGTAGGAGCCTCGCCCCTTGTCCGGGCCTCCAGGAGCTTGACTTTAAACACGGTTGCTTTTTTCGGGCATATTCAGGGTCGGGGGAGCTGATCCACCGCTTGGCCCGCAGCCAGCGCACCCCGAGCCGCAGAAGAGTCGCTCGGATCGTCTCCCCCGAAACCCGCCTCTCGCTCAGTCCCTCCTCGAAACTCACCTCGGCGGCGTCCGCGAGCGTCCAAAGGCTCGTTTCCTCGCCAAACTCCCTCGGGGAGTGGTGCAACATCTCCTTCAGGGCCTCGGCGCTCCGCCGCTCGAAAGCGGCGTGGGTGCGTTTCGGGCGCGAGGAGCCGGCCACCAGCGCATCAAGGCCGCGCTCGTCGAAGGCGTGGATAGCGTTGCGAACCGTCTGGGAGCCGCATCCGAGGCTCTTGGCTATCCTGGGCGGGGATTGTCCACGAGCGCTCGCCAACAAGATTTGGCAGCGGCGCAGAACGAAAGCGTCTTTGGAGCGCAACCCGGCTTCCAGGGCCTCGTGCTCCACTTCCGAGGGTTCTCGAACAAAGATTGGAGGTTTCATGAGAGGCACTATAGCCCATCACACACAACCTGCCTTGATGGTGCGCTAGGAAGCCCTCTGGCCGCTACTCTGACGAGCCTTCGCAAGGTTCTCGTAGAAGAGTAAACTTCCATCATGACGATGGTGAAGATCTGCGGCATAACGAATTCTGAAGACGCACGCGTAGCTGCCGACACCGGGGCTGATGCGATCGGGCTCCTGTTCGCGGAGAGTTCCCGGCGTGTGAGCGTGGAGCGGGCGCGAGAGATCTCCGCCGCGCTCCCCGACGATGTGCTGAAGGTCGGAGTGTTCGTGGACGCAGAACCGGAAGAGGTGCTTCGCATCGCCCGGAAGGCCGGGCTGGACGTGGCGCAACTCCACGGCGATGAGACGCCGGAGGTGGTTGCGGAGATACGCGCCGGTGGCTTGAAGGTCATGAAGGCTTTGCGGGTTCGGGATGCGGAGGCGCTGGCAGAGATCGAACGCTACGAGGTGGACCTTGTCCTGCTGGATGCTTACAGCGAGAAGGCGCGGGGCGGGACGGGTACGCGGTTCGACTGGGGGCTGGCGAAATCGCTGGTGGAGCGTGGTAACATCGTCGTTTCCGGGGGGCTCGGCCCCGAGAACGTGCGGGAGGCCATCGAGTTCTTCGAGCCTTACGGGGTGGACGCTTCGAGTTCCCTGGAAGATGCGCCAGGCAAGAAAAATCACGAGCGGGTTCGGAGGTTCGTCAGTGCGGCAAAAGGTTTCTGAGGAGAGCAGCGGGTACTTCGGTCCCTTCGGGGGGCGGTTTGTGCCGGAGACCCTCATTCATGCGCTGGAAGAACTGGAAGAGGCTTACGAACGGTATCGCGATGACCCGGATTTCGTCGAGGAGCGGGACCGGCTCGCCAGGGACTTCGTGGGGAGGCCGACGCCTTTCATGTTCGCGGAGCGCCTGACGAGGAAGTGGGGTGGGGCGGATGTGTGGTTCAAGAGGGAGGATCTGGCGCACACGGGGGCGCACAAGATCAACAACGCCCTCGGCCAGATCCTGCTCGCCGACAGGATGGGCAAGGAACGCATCATCGCCGAGACGGGCGCGGGCCAGCACGGTGTCGCCACCGCCACCGTCGCCGCGCTCTACGGCAAGGAGTGCGTGGTGTACATGGGCGAGGAGGACATCCGCCGCCAGGCTCCGAACGTGGTGAGGATGAAGTTGCTCGGCACGGAGGTCCGTCCCGTGACCAGCGGAGCGCGGACGCTCAAGGACGCGACGAGCGAGGCGATCCGGGACTGGGTAGCGAACGTCGAGGATACCCACTACATCATAGGAAGCGTCGTTGGACCGGCACCGTATCCGCGCATCGTGCGCGACTTGCAGAGTGTGATCGGGCACGAAATAGAGGCCCAGGCCAACAAGCGTTTCGGAGCCACCCCCGACGCCGTAGTCGCCTGCGTCGGAGGCGGCTCGAACGCCATCGGCGCGTTCCATCCGTTCGTGGGAAGGGACGGCGTGCGTCTCATAGGCGTGGAGGCTGCGGGCCGGGGCATCGAGACCGGCGAGCACGGCGCCTCTTTGACCGAGGGAAGCCCCGGCGTCTTGCATGGCAACCTGAGCTACGTGTTGCAGACGGAGGGAGGTCAGATCCGGGAGGCCCACTCCATCTCCGCCGGCCTGGATTATCCATCTGTCGGCCCCGAACACGCCTATCTCAAGGACAACGCCCTCGCCGAATACGTGAGCGTCACTGATGCGGATGCGCTGGAAGGGTTCACAACCTGCTGCCGGCTCGAAGGCATCATACCGGCGCTCGAAACGTCGCACGCCATCTTCCACGCGGAGACGGTGGCGAAGGAGCTCGGCCCAGGCAAGAACCTCGTCATCAACATCTCGGGCCGCGGCGACAAGGACGTGGCGGTCGTCGCCGAAGCCCTCGGCGTGGATGCCCGCGAAGCCGAAGAAGTCTCCGGTGAAGGGTAGCGAACGCGGCAGCGAGAGGCTGCGGGCCGCCTTCCCGAAGGATCGGGTCGCGCTCATGCCGTACCTGACCGCCGGATACCCGACGCTCGATGGCGCGCGCGAGGTGGGGGAGGCGTACATCGAAGCCGGGGCTGACGTGGTGGAGATCGGGGTTCCATTCTCAGACCCGCTGGCGGACGGGCCGACGATCCAGGCCACCACCACGAAGGCCCTCAAAAACGGCGCCGACCTGGATTACTGCCTCGACCTTGCCTCTGGGATGGCCGGACGGGTTCCGGTAGTCTTCCTCGTCTACTACAACGTCGTGTTCGCCCGAGGGGTGGAGGAATTTCTCGAATCGGCGGCGGAAGCTGGATTATCCGGGATCGTGGTTCCGGATCTGCCAGCGGATGAAGTCGGGCGTTTCGCGGAGTTGTGCGGAGAATACGGCGTCGGGCTGTGTCCGCTGGCCGCGCCTACCTCGACGGACGAGCGGCTGGCCTGGATCGGGGAACTCGCCACGGGTTTCGTTTACTGCGTCTCGGTGGCCGGCGTGACGGGCGCTAGGGAAAAGCTGCCGCCAGGCGCGGTCGAGCTTTTGCGGCGGGCGCGAGGGCGGACGCAGGCACCGGTTGCTCTGGGGTTTGGGATCTCCACCCCCGAGGCTGCCACCGAGGCCGCGAGCGAGGCGGACGGCGTCATCATCGGGAGCAAATTGATGCAGCTCGTGGAAGAAGGCGGGCCTGAGTCCGCGGGAAGCTGGTTGCGAGAGGTGCGGAAAGCCCTTTCCATTGTAACGAAGGCTGGAGGATAGCATCAGGAGCTGGCTCAGTCGTCGCCGGGAATATTCCCGAATCGCTCCCGAGACCGAGAGTGGGCTTGGTCCGGTCGAGGGCGTCTTCACCAAGTGCGAGGAGTGTGGGCAGCCGATCTACGAGCGGGACCTCCGGGCGCGCTTCAACGTCTGCCCGAACTGCGAGCATCACTACCCGCTCTCCGCTCCGGAGCGCGTGCGTTTACTGGTGGACAGTGGC
>JACDGB010000114.1 GCA_013815485.1 Rubrobacter sp. | reverse complement strand
GGCGCTCGGGGAGATCGGACGAGTGCCCGGCGACATCCGGGCACTCGTCCTGACGCACGCCCACTTCGACCATATCGGCTTCGCTGAACGCGCCCGCGCGGAACTCGGCGTGCCGGTCTGGGTCCACGAGAACGACGTGCCGCTCACCCGCCATCCGCTCCAGTACGCTCACGAACGCGCCCGGTCGTACTATTTCGCCACCCAATTCCGGGCGGCGCCGATGGTCGCCGCGTTCCTGCGCAACCGCGCCTTCTGGCCCAGGCCGGTGAAGGAGGTGCGGCGGTACACGGACGGAATTCTGCCGGTCCCCGGCTCTCCGCAGATCGTGTTTACGCCGGGGCACACTCTGGGCCACTGCGCGCTGCACATTCCGGATCGAGACTGCGTCATCGCCGGTGACGCGGTCGTGACCCTCGACCCGTACACTGCGAAACCCGGACCCAGGATCGTCGCGCGGGCCGCGACCGCAGACAGCGAGCGGGCGCTCGCCTCACTAGACGCTCTCGCCGAAACGGGTGTCAGAACGGTGCTCACCGGTCACGGCGAACCCTGGACCGCCGGTGCTGAAAAGGCTGTGGAAGCGGCGCGCCGCGCGGGCGTCACCTGATCGCCGAGGCCGTCAGCCTCTGACGTTGAAGCTGTTCATCGCGGCCTCCGGACCTGACTCGATGATGACCTCGACCGCATCCGCCGCCCGTGGGATGGCGTCTTTGATCGTCGCGTCCATCCGACCGAGTACATAATCGGTGACGCTCATGCCGACGGGAGGGCGTCCGATGCCGATGCGTACTCGTATGAAATCGTTGCCCCGGCGACCGATGATGGAGCGCAGGCCATTGTGCCCGCCGGCACCACCGCCCACCTTGATCCGCACGACGCCCGCTTCGAGGTCGAGGTCATCGTGGACCACGATCAAGTCCTCCGTCAGCAATCCGCCAAGCGCCGCGCCCACATCGTTCATGAACGTCTGAGGCTTTACGAGGGCGGCTGAAAGAGTGCCCGAGTTGATCTCAGCCGCCTCGGAGCGTTTCTTCTTGCGCCAGTCGCCGCCGTGGCGGCGGACGATTTCGTCGGCCACGAGAAAGCCCGCGTTGTGACGGGTACGCTCGTAGCGGCGACCGGGGTTGCCTAGCCCAAAGATAGCGGGGGACCGCAATGGCCCCCCGCTATCTGTCCCTCGTCCGACGCTTGCCGGTTTCGGGTTACTCGTTCCTTTCCTCGTCGGCTCTTTGCTCCGGAGCATCCGTCTCGCCCTCTTCCACATCCTCGGGAGCAACCTCCTCGCCCTCTTCCACGTCGGACTCTTCCTCCACGATGCCTGCCGCTTCGATCTCCTCGTCGGTGATCTCCGTCGGCGCCACCACGGTGACGGCCACTTCTTCGGCCTCGGAGATCAAAGACACTCCATCCGGCAGCGTCAGATCGCCGAGCGTCAGGTTATCGCCCATCTGGAGATTCGAGACGTTGACCACTATCTCCTGCGGGATTTCCCCAGGCAGCGACTCGACCTGAAGTTCGTAGGCGACCTGCTGCAAAACGCCGCCGTCCTGCTCCACGCCAGGCGCCTCGCCCTCCACCGTAAGCGGGACCGTGATCTCGATCCTCTCTGTCATGTTCACCGGGATGAAGTCAATGTGGATCAGCCGTCCCGATACGGGATTCCGATGCACGTCAACGACGCGGGCCGTGGAAGTCCCTGACCCCAAACTTATATTGTAGAGGGCATTATCCCCCAGGTGCGTGAGCGTGTAGTCCACCTTCTTGTCCGGGACCGCCAGCGCGGTGCTCCCGCCAGCCTCGTTGCCCTCGCCGTACAGCACCGCTGGAACGAAGCCCGAAGCCCTTAGCCGCCGGGCGTCGTTCTTTCCCCGTCCCTCGCGCTCTTTCGCCTGCAAATCCACGTTCTCTGCCATGATCCAAACTCCCGAAATTCTCTCTCGCCGGAACTACTAAAAAAGCTGATTCTCACCCATGAAGACCCCGCTCACCGATTCGTCCGTGAAGACATTCTTGATGGTGCTAGCCAGGATCGGGGCGATGTTTAGCGTATGTATCTTAGACTGCGGCTCGCCCTCCTTCAAGGGAAGCGTGTTCGTAACGGCCACCTCTCTTATGGGCGAGTCTTCGATCTTCTGGTATGCCTCACCGGAGAACTCGCCATGCGTGGCGGCGGCGTAGATCTCCGTCGCGCCCTCATCCATCAGACGCTCCGCCGCGTTGACCAGGGTGCCGCCCGTGGCGATCACGTCGTCAATCATGATCGCGCGCCGCCCCTCGACCTCGCCTATGACGTGCGTGACCTCGGACTCACCCCGCCCGTGGCGAGTCTTGCTCAAAATGGCCCACGGCAACCCCAGATGGTCGGCCAGCCGCTTGGCGACCTTTGCTTCTCCCGTGTCAGGGGCGACGACAACCGCGTCCTCGGCGTCACGGAAGCCCGCATCCACGCAGTAGTCCACGAACGTGTGCATCGCCGTCAGGTGATCCACCGGGAAGGCGAAGAAACCTTCGATCTGCCCGACGTGCAAGTCCATCGTCATCACCCGCTCGGCGCCGGCGGCCTGGATCATGTTCGCCACCAACCGCGCTGATATGGGCTCGCGCGGCTTGGTCTTCCTATCTTGGCGCGAGTAGGCATACCACGGGATAACTGCCGTGATGCGCTTGGCCGACGCCCGCTTCGCAGCGTCTATCATCACCAGAAGCTCCATGAGGTTATCGTTCACCGGACGGCACAGGGACTGGATGATAAACACGTCCGCCCCCCGCACCGAGTCCAGATAGCGAGCGTATACCTCCCCGTTGGGGAACGTCTCGATCTGCACTCCACCGAGGTCGAGATCCAGCCGGTCGGCTATCCTCTCGGAGAGTTCCGGGTATCCACGCCCGGAAAACAGCATCAGGCGTTTTTCCGTCGTCTGCGACAGGTAGCCGTTGTGCATGGCCGCGCTAAACCTCCGTCTCGTTTTGTGATGGCGTTCTCTTATCTTTCCCAGGAGAGTCACGGATCACACGCGCCGGCATCCCGACGGCGAGCTTGCCGGCGGGGATGTCCTTGTTCGCCACGCTGCCAGCCCCGAGATACGCGCCATCCCCTATCGTAAGCGGGGCGATCAAACTCGTATTCACCCCTGTGAACGCACCGTCCCCGATCCTGGTGCGACTCTTTTTCGCGCCGTCGTAGTTGGCCGTAATCGTCCCAGCCCCCAGGTTCGCGCCAGCCCCGATCTCCGCATCCCCCACGTAGCTTAGATGAGGAACCTTGCTTCCTTCCCCCACCGTCGTGTTCTTGACCTCGCAGTACGCCCCAACCTTCGAGTCCGTGCCGAGGATCGTGCCGGGACGCAGATACGTGAACGGCCCGACATTCGCCCCCGCGCCGACGCCCGCGCCCCTCCCGACCGAATGCTCGACCTGCGCCCCGTCCCCGACCACGGTATCCAGGAGATCGGTGGATGGTCCAATAATGCAGTCAGCCCCAACCTTCGTCTCCCCGCGCAAGAAAGTGCCGGGCAGGATAACCGTGTCGCGTCCGATCTCCACCGAAGCCTCGATGTGCGTCGAGACTGGGTCCCGAACCGTCACCCCGGCCCGCATGTGAGCATCCAGGATGCGGCGGCGCAAAATCTCTTCAGCCCTTGCAAGTTGCGCCCGGTCGTTGACCAGGTTCGCCTCTTCCAGGTCCTTCAGCCGGTACGTCACGGCCCGGCTGCGGCGGCCGATGATCTCCACGGCGTCGGTCAGATACAGCTCGCCCTGGCTGTTGTTCGTGCCCAAATGTTTCAGGGCTTCCCTGACCTGCGGCAGCCCGAAGGCGTACAGGCCCAGGTTCACCTGACGGACTTCGCGCTCCTCGTCGGTCGCCTCGCGTTCCTCGACTATACGGACCACGCCTGCGTCTTCGATCACGCGCCCGAGCCCGGTCGGGTCCGGCGGCTCCGCAACCAGCACCGTCGCCCCGACATCTGCTGTCCGGTGACGCTCCACAAGTTCCCCGAGCGTGCGGCCGGAGATCAAAGGCCCATCCCCATTCACCACGAGAAGAACACCGTCTTCTTCCTCGATACCCTCCAATGCGACGCGCACCGCATCGCCCGTGCCGAGTTGTTCCTCCTGCAAAACGGGTTCGGTGTCAGGCGGCAGGATCGTCCGCACCTCATCGGCCTGATGGCCCACCACGACGACGATGCGCTCCGGATTCAGGGACCTTATGGCCTCTATCGCGTAGTTGACCATCGGGGCGCCACAAAGGGTATGAAGCACCTTCGCCCGGTTGGACTTCATCCGGGTGCCCTTGCCAGCCGCCAACACGACGGCGACGATGGGCGGATTTTCCCCTCGGGACATGGATTCGGTTGCTCCTTCGGACGGCTTGTGGACGGCGGCCCGCGAACTTCACGGCTGGGGCGGCAGGATTCGAACCTGCGATCCCGGGACCAAAACCCGGCGCCTTGCCACTTGGCTACGCCCCATTGCCTAGACCGCGCCGCGATTATACCGGAGCAATCCTCCTCTGGCAGTAGCGATCAGCCATCCGGGACAAACTCCAAGCCCGACGCCACTGGCTCAAAGACACCAACGAACGGGGCGAGGACTTGCCCGGCGGCGGAGCGAGCATCCGCCTCGGACTCGAAGATGCCGTAGACTGCCGTCCCACTGCCGGTCATCCCGGCCCCCAGCGCCCCGAGACCGAGCAGGCGTTCGCGCAAAATCTCCACCTCCGGCACGAGCTTCTCCGTGACCGGCGCGAGGTCGTTGCCGATTGAGCCGGCGAGCGCGGACAAGTCACCGGCCCGCAATGCGTTGACTACGGACTGGACGCAATTCCTCGGTTTCGCGGTAAGCTCGTCGTATAGTCGGTACACCTCGCCGGTGTCCGCGCTCCGCTCCGGCTTGGCGATCACCAGATGGTGCGCTGGCGGCGCGGGGAGTGGGCCGAGGATTTCACCCACGCCCTCCCCGAGCGCCGTGCCGCCGGTGAGGCAGAAAGGCACGTCCGCCCCGACCCGGACCCCGAGGCCGCGAATTTCCCCGTCGTCCAGCCGGAGACCGAAGAGCGCGTTCAGCCCCACCAGCGTGGCGGCGGCGTCAGCCGAGCCTCCGGCGAGTCCCGCTCCGGCCGGTATCCGCTTGCGGAGCTGGATCCGCACGGGAAGGCCCTCGCCGGTCAATTGCTGGAGCGCGGTCCAGGCGCGGTAGACGGTGTTCTTCTCGGGAGGGCCGATCTCCGTTTCCTCCGGCTCGACAAGAAGCTCGAAGCCTTTGCCGCCGCGTTCGATCTCCACTTCGTCAGCGAGCGATACGCTCTGCATGACGCTCCGGATATCGTGGTATCCGTCCGGCCTTCGGCCCCTCACCTCCAGCGCGTAGTTGACCTTTGCGAACGCCCGCAGGCGTATTCCTTTTAGAACGCCCACGAAACCGCCCTGTACAGTGATACGAAATCCTCCGGGGCGAGTTCTTCGGCGCGAGCATCAGGTCCGTGTCCCAGGGAGATCAGGACGCCCGGCGCCTCGCCCCTCACGGACTCCGGCAGGTTGTTGACCAGCCGTTTGCGACGGCTCCTGAAAGCGGCGAGCACCAGCCGCTTCACGCCTTCGTATTCTCCGGATCTCAGTACTGTCTCCCGGCGAACCATCCGCACCACCGCCGACCATACCCGCGGCGGCGGATCGAACACGTTGGGCGAAACTTTATGCTCGACGCGCACGTCCGTCATGAGCTGGACGAGCGCGGCGTAGATACCGTAATCCTTGCCGCCCGGCCCGGCGACCATCCGGCGCGCCACCTCCAGTTGGACCATGAATCGGAGGACGGAGATGTCCTCTACTTCTTCCAGGAACTTCAGGATCAGGGGCGAGGCGATGTTGTACGGGAGGTTGGCGACCAGTTTGTTCGGCGCAGGGTCGAGGGCGGCGTAGTCGAAATCGAGGGCGTCGCCCTCGTGGATCACGACGTTGCCGAGAGCGGCGGACCTCAGGATAGACAGCACGTCCGGGTCGAGTTCCACGGCATGGACCAGCCGCGCCCGCTCCGCCAGAAAACCGGTCAGGAAGCCGCGTCCCGGCCCAACCTCGAGTACCACGTCATCCTCCGTCACGCCGGCGGCGACTATTCGAGCGATGTTCGGGTCTTTCAGGAAGTGTTGCCCGAGGCGTTTCTTGGGGCGACCGCTGGGGGTCGAGCCGGGTGGGATCTTTTTTTCCGGTTCCCTCCGGATCGCTTGTCACACCTCCAGCGGCAACGAGAATACGTTGCGGGCGTTGCGGGTGGTGAGGGTGGCGAACTCGTCCTCATCCAGGCCAAGACGTTCGGACACGAAGCGGGCGGTGTGGACGACGTTCTGAGG
>JACDGB010000113.1 GCA_013815485.1 Rubrobacter sp. | reverse complement strand
CGCCGGACAGTTGATGACCTCGTTCGCCGAGGCGAGCGGCAGGCCACCGGGCGATGTCAACTCTCCCGTGGCCGCGACGGCACGGATCTCGTTCGCGTCCCTAAGCGCGATGTTGCGCCCGTCGGCTACCGCCTCATCGCTCCACACGCCCACGTTGAGATCCCACAGCGGTGTGTAGGCCTGGGCGAGAGCCGGGTCTTCGAGCGTGGGGAAGACCTCGAAAACATTCTCCAGATCGCCGCCGTTACGCAAGGCCTCCAGCAGCTCCGTGTTCTCCAGGCTGAGCTCCTGCGTGTTGAGACCATCACGGATGAGGTGACGGATCCCCTGCGCCGGCGGGCTTTCCTGGCCGACCGGGCCGTTGACGAAGGTGAAGATCTCCGCGCGAGCCGAATCCTGGCGAGTACTGCCGTTCGCGAAGGGCGACAGGGCGAGGTTCGGCACGAAGATGCTCCGCTCGAGGGTCGCCGTGACCGAGTTGGACGCGTCGAAGTTGAGGTAGACGATGTCCTTGCCGTTGGCCGAGCCGCGGATCAAGCCCATGTCCACGGTCATCTCCTCGGTGTCGATAGCCAGGAGCCGGTCGTGGGTGTTGGTGTGGGTCGTGGCATCGAAGGGCCCGTCGCCGACCGCGACGATGGGCGCGTTGTAGACCACGTCGCTGCCCTTGACGCGGACAAAGGGACTGTACTTGTCATCGGCCACTGCACCGGGACGGGCTATTTGGGGCGGGAAGAAGGCCACGCCGGGATCGAGGAGACGCTCGGGGCTGAAGTCGGGCCCGCCCTCGAACGTGACCTCGCTCTCGCCCAGTATCTGGCTCTTGGACTCGACCTGCTGCGCGCAGAGAGGGCAGCCGGTGGTGATGCTGGACAGCTTGGGGGCGAAGTTCAGCCCGAGTTCGTTGGCGATACCTTCGTCGGAGGCGTCGGTTATAACGAACCAGACGGTCTCGCCATCGACGTTGCCCTTGTGTAAGGGTAAGGTGGCGAAGTCTTTGGACAGGTTCACCGCCACGGCGCTATCGAGCACCAGGTTTTCCCTCGGCAAGAACTCGTCGTTCTCGGTATTCGGCGCGGCGGTGTTCTGCGCGAGCGCCGCCGGCATCGACGTCGCGAACGCGAGAACCAGCGCCATCATTAGCAAAGCTTTGGTCTTCAATTTCGTCTCCTTTCCAACCCTCAGGTGAAGAAGCCTATCTTGGGCTCCCTCTTGCAAGAATCCGTTCTACTTAGACGGTCGTTACGGTTCACCCCCCTTCCCTACGCCGCCCGCTTCAGGCCGGCCCGGATCGCTTCTGTCGGGTCGAGGTAATGCTCGACCGTCCGTTCTTTCCGGTCGTCGCACCAGGTGTAATAGCCGGCGTCCCAGGCGGCCTCGGCGACGTACACCGAGCAACGCTCACCCCGAAGCTTGAGCCAGCGACCCGAGAGGGTGATCTCGCCGTCCAAACCAAGCGCCTGTAGTGCCTCCATGAGTCGTGTCATCACACCCCGTTCCCTGCCAGCCCGCCGTCGACCCGTCGTGCGCGGACGATCCTGGATACGACCCTATCGGAACGAAGCTAACGTTTGGGTAAACGCCGGTGAACAAATAGGTGTCAATTGGTGAACAATGATAAACGGGAGACGGTTCGACGGTACCTGCTGTCGAGGGATTTGGCGACGCTCCCAGCCGTGGCGCGTCGTTCGGATACGAGTTCACGCATGCTGCCGCAGATGTTGCTCTCCAAGATGGGTCCTACGTCTACAACTGGAATTTCGGCTGTGCGGTAGGCGGCGCGTCAGGTGATCGCGCAGCAGTCGGACGTCTAGCGAGAAGGAATAAAACGATACCCTATGCCCCACTCGGTCCGGATGTAGCGGGGACGCTCGGCATCATCGCCCAGCTTCCGGCGTAGCCGCCGCACGAACACCTTCAGGTAGTGGGCGTCGCCGACGTATCCCGGACCCCACACCTGCTCTAGGAGGTGACGGTGAGATAGCACGGTGCCCGCGTGCCGCACCAACTCTTCCAGCAGGCGGCATTCGGTAGACGTGAGCCTGATTACCTCACCCCGCACGCGCACTTCGTGGGTGGTGTAGTCCAGCGATAAGTCGCCCACGGCGATACAAGGCTCGGGCGTTGCGGGCGTCCTGCTCGCCCGCCGCAGGAGCGCCCGCAGGCGGGCCAGTAGCTCGAGGTGGTCGAAGGGCTTGGTCAGGTAGTCGTCGGCGCCGAGGTCGAGCGCCCGCACCTTGTCGAGCGTCCCGTCACGGACGGTAAGCATCAGGATCGGAACCTGGGAGATCTCGCGGATGCGCCGGCAAACCTCGAAGCCGTCGGGTGGCGGCATGTACACGTCGAGCACCACGAGATCCGGCCGCTCCTCGGCGAAGCGTTTGATCGCTTCCTCTCCGTTGACTGTGGTGGTTACGTGGCAATCCGGCCAGACCATGCGCATCCCGAAAGCGACCACTTCCGCAACGTCACGGGCATCCTCCGCGATGAGCACCTTGAGCGTCATGAGTTGGCTCCTCTTTTCTCCGCGTGTGGCCAAACGACCTGGAAAGTCGCGCCTTCCCCAGGCTGGCTCTCGGCCCAAATCCGCCCCTCGTGGAGCTCGACGATGCCCCTGGCGATCGCCAGCCCCAGACCGGAGCCGCCCCGCCCGGACCCGAGGCGGTGGAAACGCCGGAAGATGGCTTCCAGTTCCCCCTGCGGGATCCCGGGACCGTTATCGTCCACCGACAGCGACACCTCGCCACCCGAGACCCGGCCGGCGATGCCGATACGCGTGCCCCCGGGAGTGTGCTGGTGGGCGTTCGCCAGCACGTTCGTAATCGCCTGCTCCAGCCGCCGCGGGTCACCCTCGCCGGGCAGCGGTTCCGGCATGTTGGCCTCTAGGGTCTGTCCCTTCTCCCGGATCAGGGGATGCACCGAGGCGATCGCCTCGGTAACGACGGCGCGCAGGTCGAGCGGCTCGCGGTCGAGGCGTAAGGTTCCGGCCTCCAGCTGGTTGTAGGCGAGAAGATCATCGACGAGCATGCCGAGGCGGTCGGTGTTGCGGCGCGCGTTGTCCAGCAGATCCCGCTCGTCGGGCTGCAATCGCCCGCTCGCACTCGTCCGGAGCAAGCCCAGCCCGGCTCGGGTCGCGGTGAGCGGTGTGCGCAGGTCGTGGGAGACCGAGGAGATAAAAAGATCCCGGAGCCGGTCGATCTCCCCCAACCGCTCGCTCTCCCCGCGGGCCCAACCGGCCACCTCCTGCTCCAGCGCGAGCCGCCGCCTCAGGATGGCGGTGCCGACCCCGAAGATGCAAAGCAGAACCAGCCGGGCGCCTAGATCCCGGACTTCGCCTTCGGTTGGGGACCACCTGGGGAACGTAGGGTCGATGATCACCGTGAGCACTGCGAAGCCGGCCGTGTAGAGCAGGCCGCCTCGCAATGTCGAGGTGGCCGTCGCACAGACGAGGCTCAGGAAGAAGAGAACGAAGAGCGGGCCACCCGGCTCCGCGCCAAGGAAGTAGATCAGACCGCTCATTGGCACGCCCAGCACGTACTTGTAGGTGAAGGGGTGGAGCCGCCGTACTAGATGCCGCAGCAGCTCGACGATCAGGAGGTACGTGGCGAACAGCAGTATGAGCGCCCACGTCGGGAGCCCCGTGCGGCCGGTAGCGGGTTGCACGAGCGTGATCAACAACAGCGCCGCGAGGCTACCCCATTCCAACCCCAGGAGCGCACGGTCCAGAAAGCGGTTCAGCTCCGACTCCGCCGGCAGCGTCGGGTTTAGCGAACGGCGCATCCTTCTCCAACTCCGCGTTGTACTCTTGGTTACGGTCGTGACCACCCCGCTCCTACGAACAGGGCGAGTGCTTTACGGTCCGCCTTACGGGATAAATCTAGAGGGCGAATCTTACGGAACGCTTACGCACTCCTTAACGCTCCCTGAATTCTGTTGCGCCTTTCGGGGATGCCCGCGAGGCGCAGGCGAGCCCCTTACCGGCGGCCGCCGTCGTCTTCTTCTACCCTAGCATCACTGGGAAGGGGCCCTCAGCGACTCTGCGGCCGTCAGCATCGCCGCTCCTAGAAACACCCCGTCCTTGGCCAGGAACTGCCCCTCCAGGGAGAGCGCGGGGAACCCGTGCTCTTCTTGCCAGACCCCCGGCATCGTGAGGAGGAAGCTCAGGGTGGAGAGGAACATCCCGGTGGCCCCGAGGCTGCCGATCGCGGACGCCCTCGGCGAGAGCGGCCTCGCGGCGATCAGGGTGCCCATCGCTATCTCCGTGAGACCTATGAGCCGCGCGGTCTTGCGAGCGCCCAACCTCTCGTTGATCGAGGAGAAGAGCGGGCTCGTGGAGACCATGGGCCGTATGTTCTCGGCCTCGTACTCGGCGAACTTCAGCGCCCCGACCCACAACAGGGTTCCCGCCAGCGCGGAGCGGAGAACGGACACACCTGCGGTTTCGAGCATCCGCCCCTGCCCGTTCGCCCCCGTCCTCGCCGCGACGTTTCTGATGTTCATGTCGAGACTCCTTTTTGCCTAGCTTATGATACCGGTCCCAGGCCTTATCGTTCGTCCTCTGGATACAGCCTTCGTGATCCCTTTCGGGCGGCGCCGTCGGGGCCTCAAGAGAGGCCGACGAAGCCAACCGAAGGTCTGCGCCGCCACTTGAACCTACCTCTACTAACCTCTTCGGCCCTATAAACTTAGCCTCGCCGACATTCTACGCGGGCATCTACCCGGAACGTGATTATCTGGTACCCTTGGGGCAGCAACCTGGCTGAGGCTAGGATGTCCGTATCCTTCCAGCTGGGCGATGCCGCCCTCTTGCTCCTGTTCGTTCACCCCGAAAGCCGCCGCGCAATAAAAGCAGCCTCGTCGAAGACGATGGCGACCTCGTCGCCATTTTCCTTGACGTCCCGCGCGGAAGTCAGGGCGTTCGTCACACGGTCCAACCTTCCTTCGTTTCCGTGTCCGCCAGGACCACGATCGCCACCTCCGCCATCCGCTTGTTCCCTCCCCTTCCTCCGGGTCTCATCATCGGGGAAACACGAACAAAAGTCGGTGACGCGTGTCACCGAACTACCGGGTTGCTGTAGAGTGAGACCCTGCTGGACAAGCGGTCCCCGCAACCCCGAGAAGGAGACGACCTCAGAGATGTTGTTATTGGAGGAGAAGTTACGGCTCCTTTCCATGGTGGACGTCCTGGAACCCCTCTCGGGTGAGGAGTTGGAGGAGTTCGGCCGACGCGTCCCTGACACGCACGTGGAGCGGGGCCGGATCCTTTACGCTCCGGGGAACCGGAGCGAGGCGCTCTTCATGCTCAAGAGGGGCAAGGTGCGCATATACAAGGTGACTCCGGACGGGTGGGAGTTCACGCTCGCGGTGGTGGAGGCCGGGACGATGTTCGGGGAGATGGCGCTCACGGCCCAGCGGCTCAGGGAGGCGTACGCTGAGGCAACGGAGCCGTCAGACATCTGCATCCTGAAGAGCGAGGACCTGGAGCGCCTGGTGCGGGTCAACCCCGACGTGGGCTTGCGGATGCTCCGCGTCCTGAGCGAACGGCTGCGCGCTTGCGAGGGCCGACTGGAGGACATTCGCCTCAAGGACGTCCCCGCCCGCTTGGCGGGCCTCGTCCTCCAGCTAGCCGAGAGCGAAGGGGTCATGACCCCCGAGGGCCCGATGATACCCACCCACTACACCCACCGGCGGCTTGCCACCATGATCGGCACGAGCCGCGAGAGCGTCACCAGGGCCTTCACCAGGCTGCAGGAAACCGGCGCCGTAGAGCTGAGGCGCCGGCACATCCACGTCAGGGACATGGCTGCCCTGGAGCAAGCCGCCGGCTGAGCGGCCGCCGTCTTCGCCCGCGTGTACCCTGGGGGGTGACGCAGCGGGGTCTCCAAGACGGTGGGTTGTACCCTCCAAGAATTTACGGACTGAGGTCGCAACCTTACTTTCCCGAAGCGGACTCGGTCGCCCCGTTTTCGGGTGCCTGACCATTTCGTGGACGGGCGCGGCGGGCGGCCCCCTTCCCCACCTTACGGCGTGACCACGTTCGTTCCGCCGAAGCGGTGCGCGGACGCGAGGCCAGCCGCAAGGCCAATCTGATGAACCGAGCTAAAACGGCCCATACAGCATCAGTTAGGAGTTTTGGTCCGCGGGCCGGGCCGATCTTCGTGCCCGAGGACCTCCAAGATCCGCCGCCACAAAATAAACATGCAAGATCTTGGATGCGAACTTCGCAGAAGGGGTGTCCGAAACTGTTTGGAAAATCCGAATGGGCTCCGCTCTGAGTCCCGTGAGTCGGAAAAATGGGGCGAGAAGCACCCTTATAGCAGCTTTGCGCCACCAAAAACGTGCGGTCCAGACTCGTCCAACTATTTT
>JACDGB010000475.1 GCA_013815485.1 Rubrobacter sp. | reverse complement strand
TCTTGCACAGGCTCCGCACGATCCGCGTGCTAGATCCGGCGTGCGGTTCGGGAAACTTCCTGTATGTCAGCCTCAAACAGCTACTGGACCTCGAAAAAGCGGTATCCACGTTCGCGGAAAAGCTCGGGATCGGACACTTCTTCCCGGAGGTGAGCCCGGAGCAACTCTGGGGGATAGAGACGAGCCCCTACGCGCACGAGCTGGCGCAAGTATCTATCTGGATCGGCTACTTGCAGTGGATGGTAGACAACGGCTTCGGAACTCGCCAGGAGCCGATCCTGGGGCCTATGACGAACATCCTGTGGATGGATGCGATCCTCGACTACGACGAGGACGGCAACCCAGTTGAACCCGAGTGGCCCGAAGCGGACGTGATCGTCGGCAACCCGCCGTTCCTGGGCGGGAATCGAATACGGGCGGAGTTGGGTGGAGAATACGTCGAGGAACTGTTCCGGCTCTACGAAGGCCGCGTTCCGGCGTTTGCTGATCTCGTCTGCTACTGGTTCGAGCGAGCGCGGGAACAAGTGGAGACCGGCACGGCCCGGCGCGTGGGGCTTCTCGCGACGAACTCCATTCGAGGCGGCGTAAATCGTCGCGTGTAGCAGCGCATCAAGGAGACGGGCGATATCTTCTTTGCGAAGTCGGATGAAGATTGGATCTTGAATGGTGCCGCCGTTCGGGTCTCGATGGTTGGTTTCGATGATGGCTCGGAGACCGAGAAGGTACTGGACGAATTGCCGGCGAACGCGATCAATGCCGACCTCACCGGCTCACTGGATTTGACGGCGGCTGTTCCTCTGCCCGAGAACATGCGCATGTGTTTCATGGGTCCTTCGGCCAAAGCTCCGTTCGATATTGACAAGACGCTGGCAAACGAGATGTTGTCCGCCCCCGTCAACGTGAATGGTCGTCCGAACTCAGATGTGGTGCGTCCGGTTGCTAGCGGCGTTGATCTGGTGCGGCGTTCACGAGGAAAGTGGACCATTGATTTCGGACTCATGCCCGAAGAAGAAGCGTCGCTGTACGAGATGCCTTTCGAGTACGTCAAGAAGAACGTATTGCCCGTGAGGGCGCAAAGTCGCCGGGACGACTTCCAGGGACAGTGGTGGAGGTATGCACGTCCGCGCCCCGAGCTTCGGATCGCCCTGGAAGGAAAGCGACGCTTCATCGCTACGCCTGCTGTGGCAAAGCATCGCGTGTTCTTGTGGATAGAGCCAGAAGTCTTGTGTAACCAGGGAACGCTGGTGTTCGCCCGCGACGACGACTACTTCTTCGGGGTGCTCCACTCGCGGGTACACGAGCTATGGTCGCTCAGGATGGGAACCTCGCTGGAGGACCGGCCCCGCTACACGCCGACGACGTGCTTCGAGACGTTCCCGCTGCCGTGGCCGCCGGGGGAGGAGCCGGGCGGAGATCCCCGCGTCGAGTCCATCGCGGAGGCGGCGCGGCGGCTGGACGGGCTGCGGCGCAACTGGCTCGACCCGGAGGGCGCGCCCGAGGCCGAGTTGAAGAAGCGCACGCTCACCAACCTGTACAACGCTCGCCCGACGTGGCTGGCGAACGCACACGCGGTGCTGGATCGGGCGGTTTTCGCCGCGTATGGATGGCCGCCGGACATCGCGGACGAAGACATACTCAAGGAGCTTCTCGCCCTCAATTTGGAGCGGTCGTCGGGCGAGGCCGGGTAGCGGGCTTTTCCGGCGGCGGTATCTTTGCGGTGTTTGATCCGAACCCGGTCCATCCCGCGTGTAGTCATACAAGGTTAGGCTATGCATGGAGGTGCGGGAAATGAGGAAGTTCGTGTTGATGCTGGCGGTGATGGCGCTGGGTGCTCTGGTGCTCGCTGCCCCGATCATGGCCGCCAAGGGGCCGAGCGCCTTCTCCACCACGTTGACTGGTGGGGAAGAAGTTCCGGGACCGGGCGACCCGGACGGCAGCGGACTCGCCGAGATCACGCTGGTTCCGAAGGGAAAGCAGATCTGCTACGAGATCACTATCTCCGGTATCGAGCCGGCCACGATGGCCCACATCCACGAAGCGCCTGCGGGGGTAGCCGGTCCCGTGGTGGTCTCGTTGGACCCGCCCGCCGACGGTTCTTCCAGCGGATGCGCCGACGCCAAGCGATCTCTGATCAACGCCATCTCGAAGAACCCGTCGGACTACTACGTCAACGTCCACAACGCCGAGTACATGGCAGGCGCGGTGAGGGGCCAACTCTAGCAGCGGCAACGTACCCGAAAGACCGGAGAGAGTCCGCCAAGAGGCGGGCCCTCTTTTGTTTCTCCATCGGCTCAGGGC
>JACDGB010000474.1 GCA_013815485.1 Rubrobacter sp. | reverse complement strand
CTCCCCGGCGCATGATCCGTTACTCCGTGGAAGAAGTCCTCGACCCGGAGAAGCGTGGCGTTCGCGTGGAGATAAGCGTCCCCGGTGGCGAGACGATGGCGGAGAAGACCACGAACGCCCGCCTCGGTATCGTTGGCGGCATCTCTATCCTCGGGACGACAGGCATCGTGCGTCCGTTCTCGACCGCTGCGTGGGCCGCGAGCGTGGTGCAGGCGATAAATGTAATGGGCGCCCAGAAGCGCGATACCTTCGTCCTCTCCACCGGCGGCCTCACCGAGCGGGCCGCGATGCGCTTGCTTCCGAACCTCGAAGAGGTCTGCTTCATCGAGGTGGGTGATTTTACCGGGCAGGCTATCAAACAGGCCGTCTCGAAAGGACTGAAGCGAGGCTTCTTCGTCGGGATGGCGGGCAAGCTGACGAAACTCGCCGCCGGTGTCATGATGACCCACTGGACCCGCTCGAAGGTAGACAACGAATTGCTGGCGGAGATCACAAGCAAAGCAGGAGGCTCCCTAAACCTGATTGAAGAGGTGAAGGTTGCCAATACCGCCCGTCACGCCTACGAGCTTTGGCGGGACGCTCGGCTCGAACAGGCTACACACCTGCTCTGCGCCCGCGTTTCGGAGAACCTTCGAGAATACGCGGGTGGCGAACTCGAGATTCACGCCATCATGGTGGACTTCGATACCCTGGAACCGGTCGGGGCGAGCCCTGGCGCGCTGGAGCAGACCACCTGGGGGGGCCGTTGAGCCACATCGCCGTGATCGGCCTCGACGGCGGGCCTCTGAGCGCCGAAGCGCGGAAGTGTCTGGAGGCCGCCGCGGTCGTGGCCGGGGGACAACGTCATCTCCGGGAACTCGCGGTGGAGCCTGGAGGTGCCGTTGTCCTGAAAGGAGATTTATCGGAGGCGATGGATAGGATCGAAGATTCCGAAAGCCCGGTCGTCGTGCTTGCCTCCGGGGACCCTGGATTCTTTGGCATCGCGCGGTTGCTCGGTGAGCGGTTCGGATCGGAGAAGCTGCGTGTGCTGCCAGCCGTCTCCTCTGTCGCGCTTGCTTTTGCCCGAGCCGGGATCTCCTGGGACGATGCCGTTGTGGTCAGTGCTCACGGTCGCGACCCGCGCCGCGCGATCAACGTCTGCCGCGCCCGTCCAAAGGTCGCTGTGCTTACTGCTCCGGGGTTCGGGCCGGTGGAGCTTGCGCTGGAGATGGAGGGATGGGAACGCTCCTTCTTCGTCGCCGAAGACCTCGGAGGGCCGGACGAGCGAGTGTTTCTTGGCGGCGCGGTGGAGATCGTGGATCGTCAGTTTCAGAACCCGAACGTGGTCCTTGTGATGGACGGGGAGCGGATAACGGACAAGAAGGGTTGGATCTCCTCTGGCGTCGGAAGCCCTCAGCAGTGGGCGCTCCCCGAGTCGGAGTTCGAGCACCGTTCCGGCATGATCTCCAAGCCCGCGACTCGCGCCCAGATCCTCGCCCGGCTCGGACCCGGACCCGGCGACCTGGTTTGGGACGTTGGCGCGGGAAGCGGCTCCGTCGCCATCGAGTGCGCTCGTCTCGGAGCCGCCGCCATAGCCGTCGAGCGCGACCCCGAAAGCTGCGCCCGCATCCGCCGAAACGCCGCCCGTCATGGTGTGAGCGTGCGCGTTATCGAAGATGATGCGCCCGGTGCGCTACGCGATCTACCATCCCCCGATGCCGCGTTCATCGGAGGCACGGGCGGGGATTTCGAGGAGATCGTCAAGCTCTGCGCCACCCGGACGCTCCGCTCGGTCACATTGACGCTCATCGGGTTGGAGCGCGTCGTGCCGGCGGGAGAGATCCTCGACAACTGCGGCCTGGAGACCGAGACGGTCTGTTTGCAGGCGTCGCGGGTCGAGGGCATCGGGAGCCTGCACCGGCTCGTCCCCGAATCACCTGTCTTCATCGTGTCGGGCTCTCGTCGGGAGGAGCGGTGATCCGGAATCGAACCAAAGAATTGCATCGCATGAGGGTTGCGGGAGGCGAAAGATGAAATCCCGACTCCCGACTTCCGACCAGGACAAGAGGCGAAATTACCAGAAGGATTCCATATGATCGGCCTGATCGCCACCACCGCGAACGGTCGCCGCAACGCCGCCCACCTCGCGGAAGTTTGGCCCAGTGCCCGTCTATTCGAGGACGGCCCGAAGAATTCCCTCCGGCGGGCGTGGTCCGAGTGCGACGGGATAGTCCTCTTCCTCGCCGTCGGGGCCGCCGTTCGGCTCGTCGCGCCGCTGCTCTCGGACAAGCGCCGCGACCCCGGCGTGGTCTGCGTGGA
>JACDGB010000112.1 GCA_013815485.1 Rubrobacter sp. | reverse complement strand
CCTGGAGACCCCGACGGCGTTGCAGTTGAGGCTCTTCCAGACGATGGGTGAGATCGCCACCGAACAGAACTCGACCATCATCCTGCCTATACCGATGGACCTGTTGCGCCCTTACCTCGACATCCAGAGCGGCTCCGATGACGACTATTCCCAGAGCTCGCGGCGCCAGCGGCGCGAAGACGAGGAGAAGGAGGCCGAGAAGCTCTATCAGGAAGTCGTCGGGGACGCGCCAGACGGAGCGGCCGACACCCCCAGCGACACATCCGGCGAGGTTCCGGAGGGTGGTCGAGAAAACTCTTAGCAAGCCCCCTATTAGCGGGCGGTTCTACTCGCGGCGCCACCGCCGCCGCGTGACTCGACAGGTTAGTCTTGCGAGGAGATGGGTAACTACTTCTCGTGATTATTGCAAAGCTGATTCGGTCGGCGGACACGCGCGCAACTCAGTACCGCAAGTCGCCCGGAATCGAAGGGCAATGAACCGCGAGACCGCCAAGATGAGCGAGGGGGACGGCATCGGCTTATCCGAGCCGATATCCCTGAGAATCCCCAGCAGACCCGAGTACGCTCTGATCGCCCGTCTGGTGGTTGCCCAGGTCGGCCAGTCGGCGGGCTTCGGGCCGGAGGACGTATACGACCTGAAGCTGGCCGTCACGGAGGCCGTCACCAACGTCATCCGCCACGCGGCGGTGGACTCGTTCGAGATCGAATACCGTGCCAGCCCGAAAGTCGTGGAGATCACGGTCGTGGACGCTGGAGGCGGCTTCGAGGCGGAGGAATCGCCACATGAGCCCGGTCCCGGTCACGATGGTGGTTTCGGGCTGGCGGTTATTCGGAGCCTGGTGGACGAGGTGGTTCTCGACTCGGTGTCGGGAGGCGGGACGCGATTGAAGATGATCCGCCGCGCCGATGGTACTTCCGGGAACGGCGAATAGAGATCCCGAAATCCGGCCCGCCTTGCGCCACGCGCATGATTTGTATACAGTTTGATGTAAGTAAGCAGACCGTCCCCCTAACTCTGAGAGAGCCATGCTCCAGCGCGTAAACCCTGGCACCAAATCCCTGGCCGACTACCGCAGCATCGTGCCCCGGAACCTGTACCATGAGATCCGGGACCTCGCGGCCCGCCTGGATGGCGCGCGGGTGCTGCACGTCAACCCAACCGCCTTCGGGGGCGGGGTCGCGGAGATCCTGTACACCCTCGTGCCCCTGATGCGCGACGCGGGCCTTCAGACGGAGTGGGCCTTGATGTTCGGGGCCGAGCCATTCTTCAACGTAACCAAGAACTTTCACAACGCCCTTCAGGGCGCCGAGTACGAGCTGACCATCGAGGACCGTGCGATCTACGAGGAGTACAACCGCCAATCGGCGGCGGCGCTCGTGGAGGCCGATGAAGAGTGGGACATCATGTTCGTCCACGACCCGCAGCCCGCGCTCCTCAAGCACTTCTCCGGCGGCCTGTCGCCAGAGACGAAGTGGATCTGGCGCTGCCACATAGATACCTCGACCCCTAACCGTCAAGTCC
Source organism: Rubrobacter sp. (assembly GCA_013815485.1). Taxonomy (GTDB): domain Bacteria; phylum Actinomycetota; class Rubrobacteria; order Rubrobacterales; family Rubrobacteraceae; genus JACDGB01. The sequence goes on along the minus strand of JACDGB010000112.1, from coordinate 4,859 downwards.
TCGATTACCTCTCGCCATACGTGAAGGACTACGACGCTCAGATCTACACCATGAAAGAATACACTCCGCCGGACATCGAGCTTCCAGGGCTCACGATAATCCCTCCGGCGATAGACCCTTTGAGCCCGAAGAACATGGCCCTCGCCGCCGACGACGCGCGCTACATAGCGAATCAGTTCGGGGTGGACACGGAGAGGCCGTTTATCACCCAGGTCTCTCGCTTCGACCCGTGGAAGGATCCTCTTGGCGTCATAGACGTGTACCGGATGGTTAAGGAAGAGGTCCCGGAGGTACAGCTCGTCCTCATCGGCTCGATGGCCCACGACGACCCGGAGGGCTGGGACTACTGGTACAAGACCACGGAGCACGCCGCGGGCGACCAGGACATCTTCCTCTTCAACAACCTCACCAATGTCGGCGCCATCGAGGTCAACGCCTTCCAGTCGTTGGCCGACGTGGTGATCCAGAAGTCCATCCGCGAGGGCTTCGGACTCGTCGTCACCGAGGCGTTGTGGAAGGCGAGGCCGCTAGTGGCCGGGAGGGTCGGCGGCATCCCGATGCAGGTCACGGACGGGGGCGGGCTCCTGGTTGATACCATTCCCGAAGCAGCCGCCGCGTGCACCAAGATCCTCAAGAACCCTGAGTTCGCCCATGATATGGGCCGCCACGGCAAGGAGCACGTCCGCGAACATTACCTCACCCCCCGCCTACTGCGTGACGACCTGGCTTTGTTCGCTAAACTGCTCGGCGTATAGAGCCCGCCGCGGGTCCTCTCGCGGTCTGAGAAGGGGAGGACCAACGTGGCCCAAACGGACGGCGGGCGGATCTTGATAGTCTCTAACCGGGGGCCGGTCGTTTTTTCGCGGTCGGAGTCGGGGGAACGGGAATATTCTCGCGGGGCCGGCGGGCTCGTCACCGCCCTCAATGCCGTTTCCAGGCGCAGCGAGGACTCGGTCTGGATCGCCTCGTCTCAGAGCGAGGAGGATGCGCGCGTAGCTGGGGAACCCGCGCCCTACGAGGTCGAAGACCTGTGCCTCGCGCTCGTCGAGCACGACCCCGAAGCCTACGACTTGATGTACAACACGCTCGCCAACCCTCTCCTCTGGTTCGTGCAACACGGCATCTACGACCTCCCATACGCGCCAGCCTTCGGCGACGACACGCGTCGGGCGTGGGAGGAAGGTTACGTCCCCGTGAACCGGAACTTCGCCGATGCGGTGTCCCGAATAGCCGGGGATGAGGAAGGAGAGACCACTATCCTCCTGCACGATTACCAGCTCTACATGACCCCGCATTTCGTCCGGGAGCGGCTGGGCGCGGAAGCCTTTATCTCCTTCTTCGTCCACATCCCCTGGCCGGAGTCCGACTACTGGCGCGTGCTGCCCGATTATGTGAGACGCGGCGTCCTGGAGAGCCTTCTGGAGTCAAACGTCGTCGCCTTCCATACCCGCCGATACGCCCGCAACTTCCTGGACACGGCCGCCGAGGTACTCGGTGCGGAGGTGGACCTGGAGAAGGGCGTCGTGTACCGCGATGGACGGGAGGTCTGGGTGCGGGCGTATCCCATCTCCATAGACCCATCGGAGTTCGAAGAACTGGCGGAGAGTGACGCCGTGCTGGAGCAGGAATCGTGGGTCAGCGATCTTCCCGGAAAACTCCTCCTGCGCGTGGACCGGATGGACCTCTCCAAAAACGTCGTCCGCGGCTTCCGGGCATACGGCAAGATGCTGAAGCGTTACCCTGAGATGAAGGGTGAGGTCACATTTCTGGCCCAGCTCCAGCCCTCGCGCGGCGACATCGAGGAGTACGCCCGCTACGCCGAAGCCATCCGCGAGGTCGTGGGCGAGGTCAACGACGAACACAGCGACGACGATTGGATGCCCATCGAGTTATCCATGGAAGACAATTTCCCCCGTTCGGTAGCCGCTTACAAGAACTACGACGCCCTGATCGTCAACGCCATCCGCGACGGCATGAACCTGGTCGCCAAAGAGGCCGCCATCGTGAACGAAAAAGACGGCGTCCTCATCCTCTCCGAGAACGCCGGCGCCCGCGAGGAGCTTGGGGAGCACGCCCTCACCGTCAACCCCTTCGACCTCGACGAGCAGGCCGACGCCATCCATCGCGCTCTCACCATGCCCGCCGAAGAGAAGGAGCGCCGGGCTTCCGCCCTCCGTGAGACCGTGCTGGACAACACCATAGAGGATTGGGCCGAGGCGCAGATGCGGGACATAGAAGCGTACCGGGAGCGGCTCTCCTAGATATCTTCGGCTAATCGTCCGCGAGCGTACTGGAGAGCGTGCTCCAAAGGTGCCACAATGTAGTCCCGTCATCTTGGCGATTCGGGAGGAAACCGAAAATGGCGGAAATCGTTCGGGTTGGGATCATCGGCGATCACAACCCCGGCAAGCTTTCACACAAGGCTACGGACGTGGCTCTCGAACACGCAGCCGGCTATTTGAGTGCCGGCGTCGAGGCAGAATGGCTGCCTACCTCGTCTCTCGAAGAGCGCGCCGTCGCGGTGGTAGAGCGATTCGATGCGTTGTGGTGCGCGCCCGGCAGCCCGTACGAGAGCTTCGATGGCGCTCTTGCCGCCATTCGGCTCGCTCGGGAGGGCGGCGTTCCATTCATCGGGACTTGCGGCGGTTTCCAGCACGTCGTGATCGAGTACGCAAGGAACGCGCTTGGCTTCACGGATGCCCGGCACGCGGAGTATGAACCAGACTCGGCGGAACCTTTCGTCTCCGCGCTCTCGTGCTCCCTCGTTGGCGAAAACGCGAGGGTGACGTTACGCCTCGATACGGAGATACATGCCATCTACGGCGGACTGGAGGTTGAGGAGGAGTTCCTTTGCAGCTTCGGGCTGGACCCACGACGCCGGGAGCTTCTGGAGTCGGGTGGCATGTGTGTCTCGGGCGAGGATGAAACCGGCGAAGCGCGCATCGTGGAGCTTCCGGATCACCCCTTCTACATCGCGACGCTGTTCGTGCCCCAGATGAGATCCTCACCCGAAAACCCGCATCCGCTCGTCGTCGCCTTTCTCCGGGCCGCGCTCGATGCCCGAGAGAGGCGAGAAGCCAGAGAAGAAGTCGCGTAGCTGCGAGACGTTTACAGCAGGGCTTCGAGTACCTCACCGACGCCATCCACGCCTTCCACGGCGATGTCTGCTTCGGTGACGATCTCAGGCGGCCCCTCGTCGCTAGCCACGCCGACGCGCAGGACCTCCTCCAGCACACCTTCCTCGCGCAGCCTCTCCAGCTCTCGGAAGGCGTCGAGATCGGTGGTGTCGTCGCCGAGGAACATGGCCCTTTTGGGAGCATATTCTTCGACCAGACGCCGGACGGCGGTGCCCTTGTCCGCCCGGATTGGGGGGCGGGCCTCGACCACGCCCCTTCCGACCGTGATCCTCAACCCCAGCCGCTCGCCTTCGGCCTTCACGAACTCCACGCACCGCTCCCCGATCTCTCTCGAAACGTTGCGGTAGTGGATGGAGGCGGTGATGCCCTTCTCCTCGATGAAGGCTCCAAGCGGTCCCAGCTCGTCGCGGGCGCGTTGCTCCAGTTCCTGAACCTTCTCCAGGTACGGGAGGGCGTCCGGGATCACCTCCACCTCGCCGTCGCGCAGGATCTCGAACCCGTGGTTGCCGAAGTACACGATGTCCTCGAGCCCCACGAGGCCCAGGGCATCTTCCGTCTTCCGGCCGCTGATCCCTGCCACCAGCAGGTATTCCTCACTCAATCGCCGGAGTAGCTTCTTCAATTCCGCCGGTACCTCTGCCATATCAGGGGTCGAGACGATGGGGGCGAGCGTGCCGTCTATGTCGGTGAGGATGGCCGACGAGCCCGGATCTTTCTTCCAGGCCGCAAGCAGGTTTCTCTCCTCACCATCCATGACCGGAGAGGATACTCTCTCGACCTGCCGGGTTCCAGGCATTCCGCGTCCACAGCATTTTCACAACGGCTAATATTGCCCCATGCCGGCGATCTCTTCGTCCAGCTTCCGCCGTCGTGGAAAAAGCTGACTGCTGAAAAGCTGACAAGCTGACAAGCGCGTTTCGCGGATAAGTCATTCCTTCCGCGAAACGCTTCAGCAGCGGGGCTTTACCCCTTCGCTGGACAGGAAAGCCTGGAGAGTCATGCCACTATCGATCATCTGCCGGGCGTTCTCCACGCCGACGTAGCGATAGTGCCAGGGCTCCCAGCGGTAGCCGGTCTCCTCCTCGGCGTGGTTTGGATAGGAAAGGACGAAGCCGTATTCCGGGGCGTGTTCCAGAAGCCACGCGCTGGCGGTGGTGCGTCCGTAAGCCTTGTGGATCTCGTACCCGACCGCGGAATTCGTGAAGTCCACCGCCGTGCCGAGCTGGTGCTGGCTCTGTCCCGGCGGCGCGCTCATCCACCGGGCCCGCTCCTCGCCGTATATCGAGACGAGCCGGGTGAACACGAACCCCTGCTGATAGTAGGAGCGGTACGCCGAGAACACGACGATCTCCTCGCCCGCCGCGCCCGCGGCTTGTGCCATGCGCGCCAACTGCTGCGCCGCTCCTCGCCGGAGCACCAGTCCGTCCCCGTATACCGCAACGCCGTAAGCCTCCACGGGGACCAGGTCCGGCGGCGCGTAGTCTGGCGGCAAGATGTCCTCCCGGCCAACCATCACCATAAGGTCGTCGCAGGTCTTCGCTGGAGGCGAAGGAGAGGGCCGTTCGCGCGCCGAGAGTTTGAGCTTCAGGATCCCCGCGTCCGACAATTCCGCGCTCAACTCACTCATCGTCTCTTTCGCTGAATCTCTCGATGAAGAATAGCTGGCGGTGTTGTTTGGATCCGGAGATTGTTTTCGACCTTCGACAGCCGCCGGATGCGCTG